>DQWH01000191.1 GCA_011042635.1 Bacteroidota bacterium
ATTTATGGTCCTGCCTCATGTAGCCAGAAAAATAACAGGTCCGCGACGGATGATCACACGCCCGGGTGCTTCCCTGATCAGCCTGCTGAATGAAGCCGAGAGATGGCTGGAAGAGATCAGGAATATAAAAACAAACGGGTCAGGTTGATTGGGTTGGGTTATCTGTTGTGTACTTACGCAACTCCTTTACCGCCATTCCCAGGAAAAATAGTAGCAGCAACGCGGAACTGGCCAGGGATATTTTTTCGCCCACAAAATAACTGCGGGGTTTGAATTCAAAGGTAACCCGGTGTTCGCCGGCAGGCAGTAACATTCCCCTCAGCACGTAATTTACTCTGAAATGGGGTATGCGTTCTCCGTCAACAGCTGAAATCCATCCCTTTTCATAATAAATCTCAGAAAATACGGCTACCTGTTCTTTGCTGCTCCTGTACACATACTCCAGTTTATTAGGCCGGTATGATTCCAGACGAATAAACGAGGCGGTGTCTCTGCCGGGCGAATAGCCTTCAAGCATCTCAGAAAAACGCCGGTCAACAATGGCTTCTGTGGCGGGATCGAAATCAGACAGGGCTTCGATCTCTTCATCAGCATTCTCTACCCAGCGCAATGAATCCACAAACCAAACATTCCCCAGGGCCCCGGTATTTAACCGGGCCTGAGGTTGATTGTTTTCATCGGGAACAATATAATAACGGGTATTGAGCATATTCAGCACCTGAGGATTATTGCGGCTGATGTGGCGATCGATCAGTTCCTGATAACGCCTCATTTTCGCGCCGTGGTATCCACCTATGGAATTGTGAAAATAGGATGTACTGGCATCATTGAAAGTACTTACCGTTAAATTCATTACCCGGAAATTCAGGGTTGTATCCTGCAGAATCTGCTGGTCAGCGCGTGTAGGCCTGAACGGCTCTCTCACTTCCCTGGCACTGGTAAAGAAGTCGTTATTAAGGTGTCTTTTGTTGACCGGCCACAGATCAATTAAAACCAATCCGGCCAGGGCAACATAGAAAAAAGCAGGACTTATCTTTTTGTAATGATACCCCAGCAACAGGGAAAATGTAAAAACCACGAAAATAAAAGAACGCAGGGCATCTTTCCTGAGCAGTAGTTTCCGGTCTTCGCGCAGGGCTTCCATCAGGGCATTGGGCCATCCGGCCGACTGGAGCTGCTGGTCGACAGGACCCTGAAAATTCAGCAGCCAGCCCGGAAACAGGGCAAAAAACAGGGTGATGCCCCCGACAATGCCTGCCGACCATTTCATGGCCTTCCAGAAATCTTCCTTTCCTGTTTTCCCTTCCACTATCTGTTTTACAGCCAGAAAACCCAGCAGAGGGACCACCAGTTCCATGATCACCAGAATCATGGAAACGGTCCTGAACTTACTATACCCGGGGAAATAATCGATGAAAAGGTCGGAAAGAAAATGGAAATGTTTCCCCCAGGCCAGCATCAGAGATAACAGAGCCGCCGCAACCACCCACCAGCGGACGGGCCCTTTAACCAGAAACATTCCCAGAACAAACAGAAAAACGACCACCGCCCCGAGGTATACGGGACCGGCCGTATACCGCTGTTCGCCCCAGTAGAGAGGCATGTTCCGGATGAATTGCCGTGCCGCCTGCGGGTTCTGTCTTCTGAGCACTTTGTAAATGGAAGAACTTTCATCCAACTCTCCCACCGATTTACCCCCGAGAAAATTGGGGATCAGCAGATTCATGCTTTCCTTGATACCGTAGCTGTAATCATTCAGAATATAATCCTTGTCCAGTCCCCGGGTTTTAATGTCAGCATCCAGTGTAAGTTCCGATTCTCCCCTGGTAGAATACTTCCCGTACTCTGCCGTAACCAGCACGGAAGTAATATTGGCTCCTACCGCCAGAAGGGCTGCAAACAGCAATGCCCCGGTAGTTTTGAGAAAACGTACAAAAGTTTTCTCCCTGACAGCCATCACCAGATATGCAATTCCCATCAACAGAACAACCATGGCCGTGTAATAGGTTATTTGCAGATGCCCGGCATAAAGCTGCAGAGCCAGAAATACACCGGCAACAGCAGCCCCCCACCAGTGTTTCCCCCTGAAAGCGAGGATAATTCCTGCCACAATACCCGGCATATAGGCCATGGCATGGGCTTTTGAATTGTGTCCCACACCTCCTATAATGAAAAAATAGGTGGAAAAGCCGAACGCCAGGGCCCCGGCTATGCTCAGCCAGGGATCCACCCTGAAAGCCAGGAGCAGAATATAAAAACTGATCAAACTGAGAAACAGAAACTTGGCGGGGACCGGAAATTGCAGGGATATGACCCGGTCCACAAAGCGGAACAGATTCCCCGGATATACCACAGAAATCAAATACGCCGGCATCCCCCCGAACATCCGGTTGGTCCACAGGGCTTCTTCGCCTGTTTCTTCTCTGAAATCGACCACCTCCTTCGACATACCGATAAACTGCACAATATCGCTTTGCAGGATTCTCTTCCCTTCCAGCAGCGGGGAAAAGTATGCAAAACTGATCACAATAAACACCACTACCGCTATAATATGCGGGATCAGTGATTTGAGGCTGAGTTTTTTCATGGAATACGATTTAAGGAGGTTCCTTGCCTGTCAGTCGTCAATTTCTTCGTAATCCACATATTCCCCCTCATCCGGACTGATCCGTTTTTTATGGTCGGTGTGGTCATTGACGGTTACCTTACCCTCGTTCTTCTTAATATCCCTTTCCTGTTTCCTGTGCAGATTGTACAGGTATCTTTTCAGGAAATACCGGTTCAGTAAAGTAACGATATAATACACCGCCACCAGGATCAGTATGGTTTTAAGCAAACCGACAAGCATAACTCACTTTTCAGTGCATGCAAAGTTACTGATTTATTCAGAAAGCAGCGAAACTGTGGCGGAAATCACTTTCCTGACAGATCCATTCCGGATGAGGTGCGGGCAATGTATCAATCAAGGATAATCGGCTGGTCGTTCAACCATCTTTTCCTGCATCCGAATACCAGGTTCAGTCCGAAACGAACATTTACCGAATTGAAGTTGTTCGGTAGCAGGAAGCCATCCAGGTCTCTGAAATCTTCCGTAGCAGCCTGTATCTTGCTGTATTTCAGAGGGATTCTATCGGTAATCAGGTAGAAATGAAACGGACCGCCCTTGATCACCACTCCTGCACCCAGGTTGTCGTAAGTATGGTTCATCATGGAATAGCTCAGGCTGAGGCTGAAAAATTTTGCCAGAAAGGCGTTGGCAGAAAAGGTAACCGATTGCCTCACTTTTTCTCCGATGAATTCGCTGCGCGAAACCACCCCGAAAGAAAGCATGTCATCCAGCTGGTATTCCCCCGCCAGATAGAGCTTGGGTGAAAGAAAGGTGGTATAGGCCTGAGCATGATCGGTTACCTGAAACAATCCGGCAATGGAATCCAGCAGGGTCTCGGCTTCCTCTTCCAGATCAAACTCCGCATTGGCTACCAGTCCCTCCGACAGGTCGAAACCGGTAAATTCAAACGATCCTTCCTGTTTGAAATTATATGTGTTGGCCCCCCAGTGAATGTAGCCCAGATCAATCAAACTGGCCGAAACTACCAGCCTGTCGAGCACACGGTATTCCATGCCCAGATCCAGCCCCAGGCCCAGGTTTTTCGTATTCAGGATAGTGCCTGCAATTTCCGAATCGGGAATATCCCGAAATGTTATATCATCAATTTCCCCTTCCTGATTTTTCGTAATCTCAATCGGGGCAGAAACATTCAGGGAGAGATTGGAATGAAAGCGCAGGTCGAAAGTGGTGGGATCGGTATACAGGCCTATATCGTGAAGAGGGCTTCCCGTATGAATATTGAAAGCGCCCAGCAACACTTTGGGCTTGAACCCGATATTCAGCTTCGGTGTAACTTCTCTGGCAAACCCCAGGCCAAATTCATGGAAGGCATTTACATTGACACCCAGGTCACTGAAATCGGCCGTTTCTCCCAGGAAATCACCGTTCCCCTGCAGAGCAATAGCAAACAGGTCATGCGGCAGGGACACGTTAGCAGTCACCCTTTCGGTAACATCCAGATACACATAGGTGTTTTTCGACCGGAAACCCATGCTCAGCAGGCTCACATTCACCTCGGAGGATAACAGACTTCTTTTGTTCAAACCGGCAATAAACTCTCCCATATCATAGGAAGGGTGAAATATGGTGATCATCGAATCGCGATATTCACCAGTACCTTGAAAAATTATGTCTTCCACATTGAAAAGCGTATTGGAAATACTGGCATAGGTGGAAGAAAATCCGGGCATACCGAGAAATCCATTGCACCGGAAAACCTTGGCCGGATTCAAATACCTGGCGGCCGGGGTGTTTTTCAGAAAATAGAGGGTGTTGTTTTGCTGACCGGTAACAGGCGCCATCAACAAAAATCCCAGGAGCAACAAGGTGGCAGATCTTTTTATTTTTACTGTGTGGATCATGGATCTGTTGTTTTTCTTTATACCGAAATGATTCAAATTGTACTTTACAAAAATTTATAATTCAAACGGAAAACTGAATTCTGTCAGCAGGCCTATGTTGAAATCCAGGCTGTAATAGGTCATCAGCTTCACGGGGGCTGCACCTCCGCCCGAAGTAGTCAATGTCACCTGGATAATAAGCTGGGTCGATTCGGACAGATCAGCAAAGAAATCGCTTTCCAGGTCAATCACCGTGGAATATTCCGAAGGAGTTTCCACAATCCCATCTGCATTAACCGGTGCAGCTGCCAGCAGCTCAACATCCAGAGGCGTACCCGTGGTATGGCTCACCGAATCATAGGGAGTGATCTGAAAATTCAGGTCCATAGGGAACCAGTTTTCGGTAACTCCCAGGTAGATCTTACTATAGGCAATATTGCTCGGGTCAAAATCCTCACCAATATCCACTTCAACCGTATCGACAAGAGAAAGATTGCTGGCTGAAAAATCCAGGGGGATCTCTGCTTCCAGACCCACATCAATGCGGCTTCTGTCGGTCACGAAATTGCTGATGGTATTATCTTCGTCGGGATTAACCGTGGCAGACCCTGAAAATACCACTTCAAACGGAGGCGGAAATACCAGAAGGTCTTCCAGATTGGTGTTGGCATTGTCGAACCTCAGGGTATCGGTAATGAAAAGGTCCAGGGTGTCGGTCGGGAAGCTGATCACTTCGGGTTGAGCCCCCAGATCCACCGAAGACCCTCCGTCAAAATACCCGGTCACATCCAGCGCCAGTTCAATGGGAATACCAAACGAATTGGTATAGAAAAACTGAACCCTCGGATCGGCCAGCTGGAATGTACCGGTAATTCGGTCAATCACCTCATCCTCTATTTTTACGGTATCCTGGTCGAAGGTTTCTACCATATGTCCGAGATAGCCCTCAATATAAGCAAACGTAATGTTATCAACAGTGAATTCGAGAACCAGGTCGTCGGTAAGATCGAAAGTAACCATATTGTTGGAAGAAACGATCTCTACCTCGTATTCAAAAGGAAAGATATTATAGGGCTGGATAGGATCGGTGGTCATATCCACCTTCACATCATCCAGCAGAAGGGTTCCCTGCGTGGGATTGCCTCCGTTGTAGGGAATGATCATTTCATATTCCGGTACGGACCCGTTTACCGTGGCCGAAGGCAAAATAATCCTGACCAGAATATCTTCCTGAATATTCGATGTAACAGCATAATTGATCTCGGCTGTTTTGATAATGATCTCCTGCACTTCCTCTCCTCCGCTCAGCCCCAGGTCCACACTCCCTGCATCCAGGGCAAAAACCTGGTCGGAAAGAATGGCCGTACCGGATGATATAACTGCATTTTCCGCCTGGATATCGAACCGGATATGATCCGTCAGATCAATTAACACAGGATCGGAACTGCCGGGGGTACCGAACCCAATGATCTGAGCGGTAAATTCGTTATTGATCAGGGTAAGGCCGGCCAAATCTATCTGGCGGGTCTGCGATCCCCCGTTGGCTGCCACGTTGTTGAACATAACGGTCCCTATTTCGGTACTGTTGGCATCCACCACACGTACTTCCACCGGGTCGAGTTCTACAGGCAGCTCATTGGTAAGGGTTACATAAACGGTGCCGCTGGAAAAAGTCACCATGGCATAGTTGCCGAATGAAGGAGTGCTATAGGAGCCTGCATCAACGGGGGGGCTGATGGCAGGAAAAACGGTATTTTGTCCATCATTCCCTATAATTTCAGATTGATAGGGTTCCGGAAGGTTGCCGGCTATTTCCTGCAGACTGATATTTCTTACTGTAGAAAAATCACCAATGGAAAGTTCTCCTGCGGTAAATGTTTTGGTTTCCGGCCCCGACTCGGGAATGGATGACGGGATCTCTATCAGTTCATTCACATCGAATGAGATTACGCTGTCTTCCTTAAAAAGGATGGAGATGGACTGATCCGGGTTGAAACGTACCGTAGTATCATCGGCTTCAATGGCATTCCCGAGATCAAGGCGCCCTCTGGCCATTTTCAAGGCCACTTTGGGATTCAGTTCTCCCTGATTCGAAAGGGTATCCATATCCCACGTATCTTTCACACAGGAATCCAGACCGGCAAGTAATATACCTGCTGTAACAACAAAAATGAATGGGCTTATACGCGTTTTCATGATCCGATTAATTTTTTCAATGTATCATTGTACGGAATAATTCAACAAAAAGTTATCCCGGCCTCCCACAATCAGATTAAACCGGGAACTGCTTTCCCGGAGTTTCCCAATGGTAAAGGGTGAACTACCCGCCAACGGGAAGCCCATGTAAAGGTTCCCGTCCTGATTGATCAGATAAATGCGGTTCAGGGAAGGAACAACCACCCCGATCTTTCTGTCCCTTCTGGAAAACTCATAAATATGAGCTGCGGGAAATGCAGGTGCTTCGAAGTCCATCTGGAAACGCATGGACTGATCGGCATTGAACACTCTGAGCCGTTTCCCGTCAAGAAAAATATATTCTTTCCTACCGTTCCCGTCCAGGTCGGCATATTCAAAATAATGGTCCTGACTGAAGGTGTCAGGCTGCAGGGATTCCACCTTCCCGTCAAAATAAAGACGGTACACACGTCCGTTTATTCCCGTGGTAACAAGACTTGCAGGTCTGTTCCCTCCTGCATCCAGCTTGAAATGATTTAACGGCGAATGGGGAAACTGCTCGTCGGGAACTACCCTGGGCTTCCCCCGTCGATCGAGAATGTAGGTACGGTAAGTATCATGGAATACAATATAATCGCGTGTCCCCAGCCTGAAATGCTGGGGAGGCACCTGAACAACATGTTCGGTTTTTTCCGCTTCCCAGCCGCTCACCAGATTACCTTCCTTTGAATACACATAGATATTCCGGTCTTCCGAAGCCACAAAAATGCGGTAGTTCCCGTTGTTTTCATAATCAAACAGGGCCATGGGAGCCGTGGCGGGGGAGCGAAGATGAACAGGGTAACGTTCCACGTAATTCCCGTTCCTGTCAATCAGATGCAACTGATGCCGGGTGTTGAACAGATACTGCAGTTTCCCGTTTCCGTAATAATCAATCTGAAACACTTCCCCCATTATGGGCTCCCTCATGGGCAGTTTCCACAGAATACGCCCGGCTTCATTCAGCAGGTACAGGTTGTAGCTCACATCCTGCACCAGGACCTCGCGGTTGGCGGTATAATGATTCAATACCAGCTGGGGCTTCATCCTCACAGCGGTATCGAGCAAACTTTCCCATACCGTGCCGGTGATTTCTCGGTAAACCGGACTGTATTTCAGGAACAGGTTGTTATAAACCATGCTTCCTCCGGCACTAAACTGAAAAGCAAAACCCTGCAGTTTCTGAAAAATCTCCCGGTTGGCTTCCAGCGTGCTACATACACCCGGTGCAAAAAATTCGGGAAGGGTCTCGATTACCCGGGGAAGGTTGACAAAAAAATGAAAATGCGAACGGGAAGAGAGGTATTCCGTAAAATCGGCGTACATCAGGTCATTTTTCAGGATTCGCCCCAAAATATTTTGATGTACGAATCTCGATAAGGCTTCCGTTGACTGACCAAAGACCAGGTGATTTTTTATTACCGTCACAAACCGGTACTCTCCTCCTGAAAAAAGATCCCCCAGCATCAGGGAGGGTAAATCGCTGAAAGGTAGTTCCCAGGCATCAAATTCGGTTTCCGGGTCAATCCGTATCCGTTGCCGGAACTGACCCGCCGGCACACCCATTTTTTTCCCATACGACTCAACAAATGCTTCCACCTGCCCTCGCGCCATCTGATCACTTTTTGCCGAAATAGCCACAAAGTGGTTCCCCCGCGGACCCAGGTTCCGGCTGTCGGTAACCACCAGCGCTGCTTCCCCGTTAAATATCCCCGACAGAAGGGCCCGGATATCCATGCCGGTTTTCACCCGTACCTGTTGCCGCCGGTTTTCCATCGAACGGTATGCGCCTTTGTGCTTCAGATATTTATCAAGACGCAAATAATACTGATCCAGATCCTCCAGTGCCAGGGAGGCAAACCACACGGTATTGGCAGGCAGTACCTGTTCAATTTCACGTTCGCGGGGCGATTGTCCCCTGAACAAGTTCAGTAAGTGAGCCGACGAATCATCGGTATGGGAAAAACCATTGAATAACAACGCTTCTTCCTTCACGTTGACATCCAGTTCGGCCCAGTTCCCAATGGAACCCAGTGAACCGGTCTTTTTCAAATAATCCTGATTCAGCAGGGCCGAAGCCAGAGATATAAAACGGTTCAGATGAATAAAAACATTGGCATCCACATTTTCCCCGGCCGTTTTCCACACCTCACGAAACCCTTCCGTTTCCTCAATACCTTCCGGAAGATCCAGCTGGCGGATGGCTTTTCCACCATCACCGCCGAACGACTCATTAAAAAATACCCGTTCATTAAAGAAAAATGATAATCCGCAGGGGCTTTGCTTTCCGAAAAAGCTACGTGGTAGATACGGGTGTTTTCATAGGGTCTGGACTCTATCTGAATGCTGTCGGCCAGCGCGCCCAGCAAATCCGGCAGAGATCTTCTTCTGTTTTTTCCCGGAACACCGGTCACCAGTAAAAATTCAGCTTTCCCTGAAATAATGGGAAAAATCCCTATCAGGCATTCCTGTTCCCGGTACAGAGGCAACAGCCCGGTATAAGAACGTGCCAGTGAATCCAGGTCGTTCAGTTGCCGCTCGAACTTTTTCATAACCGGCAGGGTTGTCAGTTCGTTCCAGATGGGATTGTCCCTCCTCACCGATCCGAAAACATCAGCTATACTTCCCCCTTTCACCAGAAGAGCGGCATCTACGGGCATAGCCCTCAATAAATCATCCCCCTGAACGGAATACACAGGCATTCTGAACCACAAAACCAGGATAACGGCAAGAACAATCGCAACCACAGGAATCCAGAGGTACTTTCTCCACATAAGAACCCGGTTTTTATTCCCTCGCTAAAATAGGAAATTATTTGCATTGCGATCAAAGATCCGTCCCTTACCTTTTATAAAATATCCATAATACACAGTCTCTACTATTTCAACCGTCAGGAAAAACCATTTATTTTTGCATTTTCTGTATGTTTGTCGTAATTAAATAACCATGCGATTCTTCACCGGCTGCCTGATACTTTTCTTGCCCTCCATTCTGCATGCCCAGACCCTGCATGTTTTCAGCAGAGCAACGGAGAAACCCGTTGAAAATGTGTACCTGTATACCCACAATTTTTCAATATCGGCCCTGACCGATGCGGAGGGAAAAGCCAGACTGGAAGCATTTCACGAGAAAGACACCATTTATTTCCAGCACACTTCTTTTTCTCCCGTTGCCTATACGAAAAATGAGCTCGCTGCACTCGGGTACAGGATATATCTCGACCGAAGGGTTAGAACACTGGATGAGTTCGTTATATCGGTATACCGCTGGGAGCAGGACAGAAGGGAGATGCCCCGAAAAATTACTTCTGTGAAGGAAGCCGAGGTAAGACTCATGAATCCTCAAACTACCGCCGATTTGCTGGGGACCACCGGAGAAGTATTCATTCAGAAAAGCCAGCTCGGAGGGGGCAGTCCTATGATCAGAGGATTTGCCGCCAATTCGGTCCTGCTGGTTGTAGACGGGGTGCGCATGAACAATGCCATTTACCGCAGCGGGAACCTGCAGAATGTGATTTCTCTTGACCCAAATATTATTGAAACTTCAGAGGTGATCTTCGGGCCCGGATCGGTTGTATACGGTAGCGATGCCATGGGCGGGGTAATGGGTTTTCATACCCGGACCGTGAACCTGTCTACCGGAAAGGGCCCCCGGTTCTCGGTAAGGGCCATGACGCGCTATTCTACTGCCAACAGGGAAAAAACAGGACATCTTTCCCTGAATGCGGGTTTCGAAAAATGGGGATTCCTTACCGGAATATCCTATCACCGTTTCAGCGACCTGCGTATGGGCAATATCGGCCACGAAGAATACCTCCGCAAAGAATACGTGGTGCGGATAAACGGGACCGACAGCATCATAAAAAATGAAAGTCCGAACATTCAGAAGTTTTCAGGCTATGATCAGCTGAATATTACCCAGAAGATCAGATACCGGGCAGGCAATCACCTGAATCTGGTATACGGATTCCATTATTCCAGGCTGTCGGACGTCCCCCGGTACGACAGACTGATCCAGTACCGCGACGGAAAACTGAGGTTTGCGGAATGGTACTATGGTCCGCAGAAATGGATCATGAATCACTTCCAGGCAGAATATGACCGTTCCACACCCTGTTTCGACCGGGCCCGTCTGGTAGTGGCCCACCAGGGAGTGGAAGAAAGCCGTAACAACCGGAAACTGAACGATACCAGATTGAACAGCCAGGTAGAACATGTGGATGTATATAACCTTAACCTCGATATGGAAAAGACTGCCGGGCAAAGCAACACCTTTTTCTACGGTCTGGAAGCTGTTTACAACCAGGTAGCATCCCGGGCATCTACCAGAAATATCCTTACGGGAGAAACCGTTCCGGCCCCCACACGCTACCCTGACGGATACAACCATTACCATACTTTCGCCACTTACGTCAGCTACAAAAAGAACTTCTCCGAAAGATTCACCCTGCTGGCCGGCCTCAGGTATAACCGCACCGGCCTGCATTCCTTCATCAACGACACATCGTTCTATCACCTTCCGTTTACCCGTATCAGGCTGGCCAGCGGAGCATTGAACGGATCAACCGGTCTGGTTTTCCGGCCCGAACCCGGCTGGCAGTTTAACCTGAATGCAGCCACCGGCTTTCGTTCGCCCAACCTGGACGATGTGGGAAAAGTATTTGAATCAGGCGACGGCGTTGTGGTGGTCCCCAATCCCGATCTGAAACCCGAATATGTCTATAATATCGATCTGGGGATCATTCGTTATTTCGGAGAAAACACCCGGATCGATCTGACCGGTTTCTACAGCCTGGTCGACGGATTGATGGTTAGGCGAGACTTCCTTTTCAACGGACAGGATACCATTCTGTATTTTGGTGATCCGGCCCGGGTCAATGCGCTGGTCAATGCCGAAAGCGCCACCATTGCCGGAGCCACCCTTTCGGTCCTTGCAGGTGTTACACCGCATCTGTCGCTCAGAAGCGGTTTCACCTGGATGACAGGAAAAACCTCGGCAGGAGAACCCGTAAGGCATGTAGCCCCGCCTTTCGGGAACATGCATATCCTGTATCAAAAAGAACGCATTAAAACAGACATGTATGTCCGGTTCAACCTGACCAAACCCTACACGGCCATGTCACCGTCGGAAATCGACAAGGCTTACCTCTACGCAAAAGACGCTGACGGAAATCCCTATTCTCCCGGCTGGTACACCCTTAATATCAAAACATCTTTTACCCTCAGGCATTACCTTGAAATCGATCTGGGTATCGAAAACCTCCTGAACCACAGATACCGCCCGTATTCTTCAGGCATTGTGGCTCCCGGCAGAAACCTGATCATCGCTGCCCGGCTGTGTATTTGAATAATAGAGATGGTAACGGATGTGCGGCACGTTCTTCGAATTTTATTAACTTTGCCCCCAGATTTTCCCTTCTCATGATAGCATTCGGTCCCATTCCATCCCGCCGCCTGGGCCGCAGCCTGGGCATCAACAACATCCCTCCGAAATATTGTTCCTACTCCTGCGTATACTGCCAGGTGGGCAAAGCCATGAAGATGGATATCCACCGGGACCATTTTTATCAACCGGAATATATCCTGGAACAAACCCGTGAAAAAATCAGGCAGGCGGAAGAAAAGGGGGAGAAGATCGACTACCTCAGCCTGGTACCCGACGGAGAACCTACCCTGGATATCAACCTGGGAGAGATCATTACCGGTCTGAAAACACTGGAGTATCCCGTAGCCGTAATCACCAACAGTACACTTCTGTGGCGCACCGACGTACAGAACGAGCTGCTCCCGGCCGACTGGATCAGCGTCAAGATCGATGCGATAACCGAAGCCGTGTGGAAAAAAATCGACAGACCCTACAAATCACTTGAATTGCCTGTTATTCTGAAAGGAATAGTGGATTTCAGAAAAAAATACAACGGGATATTCACTACCGAAACCATGCTGGCCAAAGGGTATAACAACAGACCGGAAGAAATGGAAAAAATTGCCCGGTTTATTGCTGCCCTGAATCCACACAACGTTTACCTGAGCATCCCCACCCGTCCTCCGGCAGTAAAATCGGTCAAACCACCCGACGAAACCTTCCTGAATGCCGCATTTCATATATTCAAACAACATATGGAACCAGTGGAATTGCTTATCGGTTATGAAGGAAATGCCTTTGCTTTTACAGGAAACGCACACGACGATATTCTCAGCATCACGGCAGTCCACCCCCTGAGAAGAGAAGCTGTGGACCAACTCCTCAAAAAAAGCGGAAACAACTGGGAACTGGTCGATCATATGCTTGAAAACGGAGAACTCATAAAAACCGAATACGAAGGATCGGTTTTCTTTATAAGAAAACTCAGACAGAAAACCGGGGAATAACCGGCCATCCCCCCTGTTTTGGAATTACATGCGGATTCAATTATTTTTAACCGCAGTATTATACAACCGATCCAACTGGTATGCCACATTATACACTGCTGGAAGTCAATGACAGGAAAACCAGGAAAGAGTTTCTGATGCTGCCTGTCAGGCTTTACCGGAACGACAGAAACTGGATCAGACCTCTGGATGAAGATGTGGAAAGGGTGTTCGATCCGAAAGAAAACAAAATGTTCAGGACCGGGGCAGCCATCCGCTGGCTTCTTGCAGATCCCCAAGGAAAATTCGTGGGCAGAGTGGCTGCATTCTACGACAAAGCCACGGCTGCAAAAAATGAACAACCTACCGGGGGAATGGGATTTTTTGAATGCATTAACGACCGGGAAGCGGCTTTCCGTTTGTTTGACGCCTGTAAACAGTGGCTGGAAGAACGGGGCATGGAAGCCATGGACGGACCCGTGAACTTCGGCGAACGCGACCGCTGGTGGGGTTTGCTTGTAGACGGTTTTACCGAACCCAATTACTGCATGCCATATAACTTCCCCTATTACCGCAGCCTGTTTGAAGCATACGGATTCAAAAACTACTTTAACCAGTACACCTATTACCGCACCCTGACCACGGAAAGAGGACTGCAGAAGACCATCCGTGAAAAGGCCGAACGGGTGGCCCGGAATCCCGATTATTCCTTTACACACATTGACAGAAGGAATATGGAAAAGGTGGTAGACGATTTTCGGGCCATCTATAACAGGGCCTGGGCAAATTTCCCCGGCGTGAAACCCATTAGCAAAATACATGCCCAGTCACTGCTGAAAAGCATGCAGGCTATTCTGGATGAACGCCTGATGTGGTTTGGTTATTACCGTGACGAACCCATCGCATTCTTTATCATGCTTCCCGAAATCAACCAGATCATCAAGCGCCTGAATGGAAAAATGAACCTGATCGGGAAAATCAAATTTCTCCTTCACCAGAAAATCCTGAAAACCAATACCAAGGCTTTCGGAGTGATTTTCGGAGTGGCTCCCAATCACCAGGCCCGCGGTGTGGAAGGCGCCCTGGTGATGGCTTTCGCACAGGAGGCAAAAAAACCCGATTTCCACTACACCGATCTGGAAATGAACTGGATAGGGGATTTCAACCCCAGCATGATGCGGGTGGCCGAACAAATCGGAGGCTCCATCATCAAAACCCACGTCACTTACCGGTATCTGTTCGACAGGAACAAGCCCTTCACCCGCATGAAAAAGGTCAACACAAGAAACTGAATTAACCTTTTACAGCAAGAAAACCTGACAAAAAATGGTGCCCTGAATTTGGCACCATTTTTGTCGATTCTTTGATAACGTCAACAATCCAATATATACTTGAAATGATTTTCAGGGCAGCCGGGTTTCATTACCCGGCTTTTTTTCAGAACGGTTTGAAGCCAATTATCTCCCGCACGTCGCGCAGGGTTCTGGAAGCACTTTCCCGGGCTCTGGCAGCCCCCGTCATCACCACCTTCCGCAAATAGGCATCGTCAGCTTTTATCTCCCTGATCCTTTCCCTGATGGGATCCGTCAGCCGGATCATGTCCTCAGCC
>DQWH01000003.1 GCA_011042635.1 Bacteroidota bacterium
CTCTATTTTATATCGTACCGCGATCCGAACCTGAAGGAAACCCTGGAAAATTATGATGCCACGGCGGAGTACCTGGAAAATTTCGAGGCCGATGAAAAAACCATGACCCGGTACATTATCGGGACCATTGCCGGCATAGACAATCCGCTGACACCATCGCAGAAAGGCAATATGGCTGTTAGGTATTATTTCGAGAAAACATCGAAAGACGAGCTGCAGAAGGACAGGGACGAGGTGCTGTCGACCACGGCGGATGACCTCCGGAACTTCGCCCCCCTGGTAAAGGATGTGCTGGAGAAAGATGTGATCTGTGTGTTCGGCAACGAAACCCTGCTGAGAGAGAACGAAGGCCTGTTCGGTGCTCTGGTGGTATTGCAGAAATAAAACCTGATTTTAACGGTATTTGCCGCAGAGACCTTTAGACAAAGAATTCACGAAGGAAACTCCCAATTCCCCGCTCCCCTGTTTTTCTTTTGAATCTCCGGGGGTTACTCCTTTCCGAGCAGGCCGGGCCTTCTTTCCCGGGTCCGTTTGATTGCCTGCTGCATGCGCCATTCCTCTATGCGGGCGGCATGGCCCGAGAGCAATACTTCGGGTACCTTCCAGCCCCTGAAATCGGCGGGACGGGTATATACGGGAGGGGCGAGCAGGCCGTCCTGGAAGCTGTCGGTCAAGGCCGAGGTTTCGTCGGAAATGACCCCGGGAAGGAGCCTCACCAACGAATCGGTTATGACGACGGCAGCCAGTTCCCCGCCCGACAAAACATAATCGCCGATGGATATCTCCAGGGTGATAAAATGGTCGCGTATACGCTGGTCTACCCCTTTGTAATGCCCGCATAGGATCATCAGGTTTTGGCAGGTGGACAGGCGGTTGGCCATGGGTTGTTTATAGGGAATTCCGTCAGGGGTGGTGTAGATAACCTCGTCGTAATTTCGTTCACCCTGCAGTTTCTCTATGGCCCGGGCAATGGGTTCGGGCTTCATCACCATGCCGGCCCCGCCTCCGAATGCATAATCATCTACTGAGCGGTAGGTATCGTCGGTATAATCGCGCAGGTTGTGCAGGTGGATTTCGGCCAGGCCTTTATCTCTGGCCCGTTTGACAATGGAATGGTCCAGCGGGCTCTGAAGCAACTCGGGCAGCACGGTGAGAATGTCAATACGCATGACCAAGGGTTTTCTGCAAAGATAGGAAAACTCCATAACCCTGACGATGGCTGTGCCATGTCAGGGCACGTTCGACTAATCCATTCGGTTCGCTTCGCTCCCGGATGAAAAGTCTCATTTCATTTCAACTCACCTTAACGCTGCTTTGGTGAACAGGTGTTCCGGAATGTCCGCATTGAACTCGATACTTTCAATGATAAACTCGGTGCCGTCTCCCTGTTTCAGCATGTCCTTGAACACGATTTTACCCGGGAACCACCGCCCGTCGATTCTTTTCACGTCGAACAACTCGGTTTTCTTCAGCAGGGTACCGCTTTTGGCATACAGCTCCTCCCTCAGGGGAATATACCGTTCCCGGTCTACCCAAACCTTCCTGGAGGCATAGGTCACATCCTCCTTCACGGCTTTGAGCTGCAATACCCAGCAGGGTCGCCCGTTAACCTCTTCGGTACCGGTCACCGTGGCCTCGTACTGGTCGGCCAGGGTAGGGTCTTCCATCATGTCCTCGTACGACAGGTCGGAGCCCATGATCGACTGCTTCAGCATGTGGCCGGCTATCTGGATGGTGCGGTCGGTTGACGGGGAATAGATCCACAGGGCGTCTTCCAGCTTCAGCATTTTTGTGCCTGCCTCCCGGGGCGGGGAAAGGTATTCCGTAAAGGCTTTCCGGTCGCCTATGCTCCAGGTCTTCGATTCGACGGTACGGCTGCTTCTCCGTCCGTGGATGATCATTTTGGAAGTAAACACCCGTGAATCGGAGGTCAGATTGGCATCCATTCTCTTCAGGATTTCTTTTCCGTCAGGTGTCTGAGAGGAGCAGACCAGCGGGAACAGCAAGAGCAGTGAAGTCAGTTTCGCTTTCATGATATGTATTTTTCCGTTTTTCCTTTTTGTTTATTCATCCGGTTATTCCAGTTCCTTGAACAGTTCGGCCGTTTTTCTCTTATAGATTCCGATACCCGAGAGCATGGTGCCCAAAACCGTGGAAAGCAGTCCCGGAATGAATCCAATGCAATAGGTAACCGGGGTGATGTGTGCCCGTAAGGTGCTGGGCATCATAACCGCAGCCGTATCCATGTTCACATCGAAATGCAGTCCCTTTTCCTGCAGGATGTATGCACAGAGCAATCCCGCCAGGGTTCCTGCCACCGATCCGGCCAGCCCGATGGCCACCGATTCACTGATCAGCGACCGGTACACATGGCCTTTACTTTCCCCGATGGCCAGGCGGACACCCATTTCACCGTACCGCCTGAGGCCTGAAATCAGTCCCGTGTTCCAGAGGACAATGGACATGACCAGGATAAAGATGGCGGAGATGATAAAAGTCATGAGACCGGCATAATCAATAAGATTGGCAATCTGGGGATAGCTGCGCATGTTTTGCATCAGGGGGGAGAATTTATCCTCCGGATAGGAATATTTTTCATTGAATGCCTGGCACATGGCTTTGGCTGTTTCCGGCTCGAAATATTCGGATGCGAAGAATCCCAGGATCTCGGCCGTGGCATCCTGCATGTCGAGGGCCAGCCGCGCATCTTCCAGGTCCATGATAACGGTGCCCTTGTCCAGGGCTCCCATCCCGAAAGAGAGGGTGCCGCTGATGCGGAAATTATGGAATACCATGCTCCCGTACATGGAGGTGGTGATCAGGGTGACTTCCTGTCCCAGGGATATGCCGAGCTTTTCGAACAGGTTGTCGCTGATCAGGATCTCTCCCGGCTCATCAGGGAAATGCCCCCTCACCAGGGCATCTGTAAGGTTCATTCTTTCTTTTTCATGGGAATTTTCGTTCAACAGCTCGATGGCAATACCGGTAACAGGACCCTGGGAAAGGGTTTCACCCGATTCATCAGGCACATCGATCAGTCCGCCGAAGCGGGTTCGTTCCACCCAGGTCATATCCGGATACTCGCTATGCAGGATTTCCAGCATTTCCCCGGCTCCTTCCAGCGACAGGTCGATGGGTATCTGGCCGGCATTTTCGGCATAGGCCCGGGTGGTTACGTTGACGTGTCCCGTTTCAAACCGGGCTTTGAACTCGATGCCGTCGCCCAACACGCCGGTTACCCAGGCGTGCATGAATACCGTCAGCATCACCCCGATGGACACCACCAGCAGGGGCAGGAGGCTTCTTTGCCGGTCGCGAAGCAAACCTTTTATGAGGAATCGTATCATTGTATTTTACCTTTTATGGCCTCTGTCGGGTTCATTCCCGATATTTTCCGGGCAGGGATGAAACTAACAAAGGTTGTTGCGATGACAATAATAAAAATAGTTGAAATGATCAGTTCCATGCTGTACAGTGGGTACAGGGTCTCGGCCATGGTAATGCCGAAATCCTGGCCCGATAAGCCGAAACTGATTCCCTGTGCGGATTGCTGGATGAACAGGGGAATACCGTAAATAGCTCCCACCACAATCGCCAGCACGGCATGCATGCCGCCTTCCACGGTGAACAGGGCGACCACTTCTTTCCTGGTCATTCCCATAGCCACGTAAGTGCCGATCTCCTTTTGCCTGCGGAATACCGATAGTACCTGGGTATCGAAGATCACAAGCAGGGCCAGTAGCATGAGGATCATGTAAAAGACGGAAGTGCCGGCCGTTTTAGATTTGATGATGGTTTCGATATCTTTCAGCAGCTCGTTCTTTTCCATAAAATTCCACCCGGAAAACCGGGGCATGGGGTCTTCGGTGTTGTCCCTTACCAGCAGGGTAGCTTCGTTCTCCAGAAGGGTCATCCTCTGAAGATCTTTCAGGGGTATCCATATCTGACCTGCATCAATGGAAGGCACGGTGGTATGGAAAATTCCCGTGATCACCATTTCATCGGCATCGAAGGTGCCGTTAGCGTCCCTCCAGCGGACCACCAGCCGGTCGCCTTCCTTCAGCTGGCTGTTTTGCGCCATGGCAGATCCGATCACGGCAGGAATGCCGTAAACGGAAGTGTCAAGCCTGGCTGTGGGGATGGACAGCAGGTTTTGATTAACATCGATTCCCTTTATTACGATATTCTGCATTCTTCCCTCGGGATAGATGGTCCCCCGGGTGATCAGCACCGGGACCAGCTTTCCCTCCTGCCACAGGTTTTCCTGCTCCGGGGTAAGGGGGGCATGGCTGTCTTCAAAGGTGAACGGATCGTACGGGTCGTAGTTTTCATGCCAGTATTGTCCGCCGCCGGTCTCCCATTCGATGGAATCAATCCTGGCCTGGCGGTCCCAGCCGTCGAGCATACCTTTCATCCAGATGATCATCACGAAGGAGAAGGAAAGGACAATGACATTGAGCCAGGTACGCAGACCGGCTCCTATCAGGTTTCTGTATGCCAGTTTGATTGTAATCATGGCTTCCTCCCTATGATTGAATGATTTCGTCGGAAGCCACTTTTCCGTCGAAAAGCCTGATCTTGCGCTTCAGGTATTTGATCACCTTTTCGTCGTGGGTGGCAAAGAGAAAGGTAGTTCCCAGCTCGCGGTTGAGCTGTTCCATGGTTTGCAGGATATGGTGCGAGTTTTCTGCATCCAGGTTGGCGGTAGGCTCATCGGCCAGTACGATCTCGGGCTTTTTCACCATGGCCCGGGCAATGGCTACACGCTGGCATTCACCCCCCGATAGCTGGGTTGGTTTTGATTTTGCCTTGCTTTCTATTCCCAGCCACTCGAGAGCTTCCAGTACGGCTTTTCGGCGTTTGTCGGCCTTTTCCTTGAGCAGGAGCAGCGGGAATTCCACATTCTCATAGACCGTATACACCGGAATCAGATTGTAGGTCTGGAAAATAAAACCCAGGTGCTTCTTCCGCATGGTGGCCGATTCCCGGGCATTCATTTTTCCCACCTCCCTGCCCAGTACATCTACCCTTCCTTCGGAGGGACTGTCGAGCGAACCGATCAGGTTCAGCAGGGTGGTTTTTCCCGAGCCGCTGGGCCCCACCAGTCCGGCGAACTCGCCTCTGCCCAGGGTTAGGTTGATGTCTTTCAGGGCAGTGAACCAGGTCCTTCCCGAAGGGAACCTTTTCACCACATGTTCCAGGGCAATGATTGCCTGATTTCCATTGTTTGTCATAGCTTTATGCGGTTATAGTGTGCCATATAATTGTTGTTCAGTGATTATAAACGAGCATGATCTGGAAACCTGCCCCGTTGAACAGAGCGGTTTCGCCGGTTTCCAGGTTGAAAAGCCGGTATTGTCCTGGGTTCCAGAATCCCATGAAGTAACCGGTCCAGCGGTCCAGGGTGACCGACCAGTTCAAGAAGCGGTAGGTCTGGTTTCCTTTGAAATCATAGAAAACCATAGCCTGGATCTGATGAAGCAGCCCGATGGGGTAGGAGGCTGCGAGTCCTCCGAAAAGAACGCTTTCCTGCTGTTCGAACGGTTTTTTCCCTTCGCCTGCCAGGAGTATTTCTCCCAATAGGTGCAGCCCGTTGCCCAGTGCGAAGGTGTAGTCTATGCCCGCATTCAGGAATTGCCTGAAATCGAGCTGTGTGTGTTCCGGTTTCCGATGAATGAGCACTCCTTCGAACCACAGACCCGGCCCCACGTCGAAGCGGCCGTCAATGGCCAGGCGGTTTTCGGGAATACGGGTTCCGGCATTCAGGGTATCGGGCAGAGTTTGCGACGGATCGGCCGTCCGGTGGTGCCAACTCAGGGCCATTTCCCCGCCGGGAACGGGTACCTGACCCCTTCCTCCGAATTCCACCGTTCCCTTCCGGGTAGGGTAATACTCCCACCCTTTGGTATCTTGATTCCCGTAAAGGCCCCATAACCAGATATTCGCATTGTTCAGGAAATAGTACCTGCCCAGCAGGGCATAGACACCATCGGTCAGCTGAAGCGGATCGCGGGGATCCATGCGGTCGAACCACATGAGGGGCCGCAGGATGGCGGCCGAGCCGAAATTGATCTTCTGCAGTCCTGCCCGCAGCTCGAACCGGTTGCCTGAAAAACGCAGCCAGGCTCGGTATGGTTTCAGGCTGCCTGCGGTTTGTTCCTGCCCTTCGGTCAGGGTGGCCGAACCCCGGGCATGAACCGATATTTCGGCATCGAGTGTATACTTCTGTCCCACCGAATCGCCGAAGGTGAGTTGAGGGATGTAGCGGGCACCGGTAAGGAACTGTACCGGCTCATATATGTTCATACCGGCCCATCCTATGGCCTGACCGCTGATGACAGGTGACTGGGCCGTAAGAAATTCAGGCCGGGCCATGAGCAGGATGAGAAACGGTATGACAGGGATCGTTTTCATGTTTCCTGCCCGTTCTGTGATTCGTTTCTCTTCATTACCCCGTAAAAGAAAAACCGGGTCATTTCCATGATCAGATCGTTCATGGACGGGTAATGCTTTTTGAGTTCCTTGTCCTGTGCCAGGTGGAGCATCTTGTTCATAAAATACATTATGAATTCGATCCGGATGTCTTCCCTGATCAGCCCCTGTTCCTGCGCCCTGCGAAAGTCTTCCGTTACCATCTCCACGGTCATCCGGGTCTTTTTATTCATGAAAGCCATGAGCTCCTCATCGCCCGAGTTGAAATAATCGCGGAAAAATTCACTGCTCATTTCACGGGTTTGTTCCATTTTCAGTAAAATGATCTTTTCCACCTTGCTGGTGTATGGAAGGCCGGACGCCATGATCTCCCTGTATGTGACAATGCTTTCATTGATCTTTTCTTCCATGATAGACTTTACAAGATCGTTCTTATTCCGGTAATATTTATAAAAAGTCATTTTACTTACCCCGGCTTCCCGGCAGATCTCTTCCACCGTAACCCTTGTAAAACCGTGTTTCCAGAACAGATTGACGGCTGTTTTTCTGATTCGTTCGTTCTTCGGTGAAGGCATATTTGATGTAAATATACTAATTGCGTACAAGTATACGAAAAAAGTATAATACAAAGCAAGTAGTTTTGGTATTCTTTGAAAAAAGAATGCGGAATGTGTCTATATGGCATGATATAAGATAAAAGAATGTCAAGTTGGCATGTTTTTACGGAATCATAAGGCCGCTTTAACTGCCCTGGTGCTATGGCATTTGATTTGGTAAGGAAGAGGTGAAAGAATGGATTGTAGAACCAAAAAAGAAAAAAAATGAACCTGATAAGATTTAACCATAGTGACCCGTTATCCTATACGGAGAATCCCGTTTTTGACCGTTTCACTGACCTGATTGACCGCATTTTCCAGTACAATAACGATTATTCTGCCGTGAACTGCCCGGCGGTCAATGTGATAGAACAGCAGGATGCTTACCGGATCGAGATGGCGATTCCCGGATACGACAGGAAGAATATCCGCATCGAACTGGAGAAGAACGAGCTGAGTATTTCGGGTAAAAATCCCGCGAAGGGAGAGAATGTGTATACCTACAGGGAATTTGGAATGGGCGATTTTACCCGGTACTTTGTGCTTCCGCAGGCTGCTGATCCTGAAAAGATCGAAGCTTCTTTCCGGGAGGGTATTCTCTCGGTAAGGATCGGCAAAAGGGAGGAAGCCATTCCTAAACCTCCCCGCCAGATTGATATCAGTTAACAGGCTAAATAAAGCCGTTTCAAGATCGAAACGGCTTTATTTTTATAGCCTGTATTTGTTAAGGATTTGGTTGATCCCGTGTCGGTAGTAATTGATCAGGGCTTTTTCCCGTGTTCCACCGTTGTATTCCCTTCCCGTACATTCTCAAAGCTCATTTTTCAAACATTTTCCACGAGGCGATGTTTCCGGTTTCCACGGTGGTGTGGATTTTTTTGTATCCGTTTTGCCTGGCAAAGACCGTCAGCCTTCTTATCATTTGTTGCGCGATATTTTTCTCTCTGAAATCTTTTGCCGCGCCGATTTGCCGGAGAAAGAAAATTTCCCGGTATAGTCTGGAAAATGAAGCCCCATACAAAACCGGTCAGCCGGTCTCCTTCCTTGACGATAAAAAAAAGGAATTCCCGAAATAGCGGAACATGATATTATAAAAAAGAAGGGGATGTTGCACCAGTACCTCCAGTTCGCCGACCAGCCGGTGTATTTTCGATATATTGTCTTCCGATAGATTGGTAAATATTATGGTATTCATAGGTTTCCAGGTTATTTACATTTTTTTCGTGGATCGGCTGTCAATCTACCGGCAGATTATACTGTTTCAGGTATTTTCTCACCAAGCTCCCGGATTCCAATATCTTTTTGGTAAAGGATGTTTTTCCCCCGGATGCCGGTTAGTCCTTCCAGACATTTCTCCCGGGCTTCTTCCAGGGAATCTCCCGTTCCGGTCACGGCAAACAGCCTGAGGCCCGGTTTATACATGGATTTGCCTGCTTCGAAGCACGACTGGAACAGATGGATCCCCGGTTTTTCGAACCTTTTCCGGTCGATACGGATATCCACCTTACCCGGCAGGGTGGGAACCCTTCCGGCACAGCATAGATACAAACGGTGGCTTTTTGCGTGAAGGATATTTCGATCTTACCCATAGAAAAAGCCGGAAGTGGCCCTGTGAATGAGTTGTACTTCTTGTGTTTTATTTTAAAAAAAGTTATTATTGTTTAATGAAAATGGAAGAAGTTATTAATTGCTAATGTAAAATAATTGATGTTCGTTATACGAATGTTTTTGTAATATACTGATAAATAGTATAATAACAAAGTGTTTCCTATACAAACAACCATGCTGCAGAATAATTAAAAAGATTTCAGAATTAAAAAACGGTTTTACCCCCAGGTGGTTAGAACCGGATTACATTTTAGGTTCTTTGAAGTGTTTTTCATTTTCAGTCGTTTGCAAATAACTTAATCCGTAGAAGCAGGGAAGGTACAGCTTTGAGTTGTTTTTTTACTGTCTTATCAGTCTGCCTTTTCTGGGGATACAAACAGTGCAATCTTTTGCCGGCAGCGTCATGTTTAGGCACATTGAGTCACGTAAGGATGTGTTTTACAGGTTAAAGAATAACCCGGGGATTTGCTCGAGAATTTTCCTGTGGATGTTCAGTTTATAGTTCATAAAAATTGGTGTCTGCACAAGAAGAGAGTAACAACAGGTCCCCCGGAAGCCTGATTTTTGACGATAGCATACTTCCCAAGACCGGCAGGTATATTGATAAGATATTCAGGATATTTGATCACGTATCAAAGCGTTTTATTCTTCGGTATAAGCTTTTGGCGATGGGATACTGGGATGGGTCATCGCTTATCCCGTTTGATTTTTCCCTGCATCGGGGAAGGGGCAGTAATAAAGATAAACCGTATGGATTGAAAAAGAAGGAGTACAGGCGACATTAATACTGCCAAAATTCAGGACCACTGGTTAAGTTGAAAATTAAGCATGAATTTTAACCCTAATTCAATTTAATCTAAACCTTAAACTCAATCTCTATGAAAAAAACATCGATTATCTTGTCAATACTGCTGCTAATGGGCGGTTTGACACTGTTTGCGCAAACCAGACAGGTAAGCGGTACGGTTATTTCTGCCGAGGATAACCAGCCAATACCCGGGGTGTCGGTATATGTGAAAGGAACGACTGTGGGTACAATCACAAATATCAACGGTGAGTACACATTGGATGTTCCGTCTAACGCAACCGACCTTGTTTTTTCATTTGTTGGTATGAAAAGTCTTGAGCTTCCGATTACTGGTCCTGTTATTAATGCCACCCTTGAACCGGACGTTTTAGGACTGGAAGAGGTATTGGTTATTGCCTACGGCAGGATCAGGAAAGAATCCTTAACGGGTTCGGCTTCTGTTATTGACTCAAAGGCAATTGAGTCACGTTCTTTATCTTCTGTTGCACAAGTGCTCACAGGTTCTGCCCCCGGTGTGGTAACTACGTCAGGTTCAGGTCAGCCGGGTAGTTCTCCGGATATCCGGATACGCGGGGTTGGTACCTTAAACACATCGGCCGATCCGCTAATCGTTTTGGATGGAGCTGAGTACTCCGGGAGTATGTCGAGTATAAATCCAATGGATATTGAGTCCATAACGATACTTAAAGATGCCTCGTCAACCGCCCTTTATGGTTCGCGTGCAGCAAACGGTGTCATTATTATTACAACCAAAAAAGGGAAAAAAGGCGGTGAATTTTTGCAGGTGAATTTTAAAGCGCAGGGTGGATTGATTGACCATGCACTTCCATACTATCCCTCGGTAAACGCCTTCGATTATTATGAACTTCAGGCAGAGGCTTTTGCACAGTCAAGGTATTGGTCGGGAGCCGATGCTACAATAGAGGATGCGAGAGCATATGCATATGAAAATATTTATTCTCAGTTAAGATATAATCCTTTCGTGGGGACACCCAACGATGAGATTGTGGGCTCTGATGGAAAAATAAATCCAAATGCAAAGATTGGCTTTCCTGATTTGGATTGGTATGAGGCTGCAAAACAAACAGGGTACAGGCAAAACTACGATTTAAGTCTTTCAGGAGGTAGTTCCAAAACAAGCTATTATTACTCACTGGGATATCTGGACGAAAGGGGTTATACCATTCAATCAGACTTTGAACGTTTGAATACCCGGTTCAATATCGACTATACGGTTAAAGACTGGTTGCAGATTGGGGCAAATATATATGCTTCTTTGGTTAATAGTGATATTGGTACTTCAAATTCTGCAACATATGCCAACCCGTTTAGAAATGCAAGGATGACAGCTCCTATTTACCCTGTTTTTCTGGTTGACCAGGCCACCGGGGAATATCTTCTCGACGGGGCTGGTCAGAAACAGTACGATGATGGAGGATTGTATTCAAGACCCATTAACCAGGGGAGAAATGCCATAGCGGAGTTGAACTGGAATAGTGATGACTACAAGAGAAATAATATGGGCAACAGAGTTTTTGCCACGTTTAGCATTTTAGATGGTCTTTCTGCCACAATCAATGCCAGTGCGGATATACAAAACTACCAGTATAAGGGTTATGAGAATCCTAAAATTGGTGATGGCGCCCCGACTGCCAGGATGGATGAATCCCGATATACCAGGACTTCAGTTAACTTCAACCAGTTAATCAATTATGAAAAAACCTTCAATGGAGTTCATAATATTTCTGCTTTAATCGGGCATGAATCTTATTCCAGAAAATATACCTACCAGAGAGGCTTTAAGAATCAGTTTATAGTTACGGGTATATATGAATTAAATAATTTTGTGAATACTTCAACCAATACAAGTTATACTACCGATAAACGAACCGAAGGTTATTTAGGAAGGTTAAAATATAACTACGATAACAGATACTATGTTGAAGGTTCGTACCGTAGGGATGGTTCCTCTGCCTTCCACGAGGATGTCAGATGGGGTAACTTCTATTCTGTAGGAGGTAGCTGGAGAATAAGCGAAGAACAATTTATGAAGTCTGTGGATTGGGTAAATAACCTGAAAATCAGAGCTTCTTACGGAGAAGTAGGTAATGACAATATCGGTTCTTACGGCTATCAGGCTCTTTATGAGACTTACCCGAACGCCACAAGTCCCGGCCTGCGTTGGAGCACTGTTGGTAATACGGCATTAACCTGGGAGGTAAATAGAACCTTTGATGTTGCTTTGGAATTTTCATTGTTTAACAGGTTAAATGGTAGTATCGAATGGTACGACAGACGATCAGATGAATTGTTGTATGAAATGCCTTTACCTTCTTCTATGGGCTTGTTAGACCAACCCAGGAACATTGCTGCATTGTATAACAGGGGGGTGGAAATCAATCTGAATGGAGACCTCATCAGGACTAAAGAATTCAGATGGAATATGAGCCTTATGGGAGCTACCAATAAAAATGAAATTACCTCAATTCCGGAGCCGTTCGTTACCGGGACCAAGAGATGGTCAGAAGGACATTCTATTTATGATTTCTGGTTAAGGAAGTATTACGATGTTGATCCTGATGACGGTGCCACAAGATTCCATGTCTGGGAAGATGTCACCGATGAGGAAGGGAATGTAATCGGTACACGATTGGCTTACGACGAAAATGGCGATCCTGTACTTACTAAAGACCAAAACGAGGCAGGCTATGGCTACGTTGGAGCGTCTGCTTTTCCGGATCTGCAGGGGTCTATAGGGAATTCATTATCGTATAAAGGGTTCACATTAAGCGCTTTGCTAACATATTCGCTAGGCGGAGAAATGCTGGATGGAGTTTACCAGGGTATGCTGAATGCAACGCCCGGCGAGTCTTTCCATCCTGATATTATGAAGTCCTGGAGAAATCCCGGAGATGTTACGGACTTCCCAAGGTTGCAATATGCGAACACCAACTTATATGCCACATCGGACTTTTTCCTTATATCCTCAGATTACCTGAATATCAGAAGTGTGACATTGAGCTACGATATCCCGAAACGCCTTCTGAATGATTGGGGAATGGATGCATTAAGCGTGTTTGTAACGGGCGAAAACCTTTATATGTTTACTGCAAGAGAAGGAATGAACCCAACGTATAACTTCTCCGGAACTCAAAGCGTATATGCATACAATCCGAGCAAGTCTATAATTATAGGCCTTAATCTGCAGTTTTAATTTTATTATAATAAAAAAAGAATATAACAATGAAAGCAAAATATAAAATAGTAAGGTTCCTGGTAATCTTTGCAATGATACTGAGCCTAGGCTCATGTGAAAAAGATTTCCTGCAAACCGTTCCTACAGATGCTATTTCCACGGATATAGTGCTTAGTTCTACGGAAAACATGATGCTGGCGCTGAACGGCGTCCATCGGTCTTTATATGCTCAGAATGGAAGGATCAGATACTATGCCGGACAACAATATGTTATCCCTTTGGGAGAATTCGGCGCCAGTGATGCCTTGCATTCTGCGGCTGGTAATGGTTGGTTCAGGTCTCATATACAATGGACCGGGCATCTCGATGCCACCAGAACAGATATGGATTGGCTTTGGTACCATTTTTACAACATTATCGGATCGGTAAACAACATTATCAATGCTGCTGATAACATACAGATGTCTGACGATTTGCATAATATCTTAGGACAATGTTATACCTACAGGGCATGGGCTCATTTTTACCTGGTTCAGTTTTATGGCAAACCTTATATGATCGGAAACCCGGCGACGGATTTGGGTGTGCCCATTATGACTGCTACCGAACCTCCATACGAGGGTAAAGCACGTAATACCGTTCAGCAAGTTTATGACCAGATTAAAGAAGATCTGAATACAGCGATAACCCATTTTGCCGATGCTTCACCCAGAGCTGATTTGTCGCACATAAATATCGATGTGGCAAGAGGTATTGCCGCAAGGGTTTATTTAACGGTTGGCGACTGGGCAAATGCAGCAACTTATGCTCATGATGCCCGTCAGGGATATACGTTGATGAATGAATCTCAGTATAAATCAGGATTTAATAACTGGTCGAATCCGGAGTGGATGTGGGGGTCAAAAATGATCCAGGACCAAACATCCTATTATTGGTCCTATTTTTATTACTGTTCCAATAATTTTAATGGTTCGCAGGTAAGGAGCAACCCTAAGTTTATGAACCATCTCTTATACGCCCAGATACCGGCAACAGACTATAGAAAGGATCTGATCTTACCGAATGCTCCAAGCACTTTCGATGACTGGGATGAAGGGCAAAATGCAGGAAGGTATGTTAGTGAAGCTGCTTATGAAGATTCTGTGGCCTTATATCGAACGATTGTGAATAATTCAACTGCCCACAATATGGTGCCTTATATGCACATTAAATTGTCGCAGTCTAACGGGCCTACTATTGACCCAATGGATGTCATTCACATGAGGGCATCAGAAATGTACCTGATAGAAGCAGAAGCGCTGGCCCGCCAGGGGTTGGATATACAAGCCCAAAATGTCCTCTATGAGTTGGTTTCGGAGAGGGATGCAGGGTATGTTTTGTCTACGAATACCGGCCAGGCACTTATCGACGAAATTCTGCTGCAAAGAAGAATTGAATTATTTCTGGAAGGATTCAGGTATTTCGATATGTTAAGGAATGATGAGGAACTTGATATGACGGGAACGGGCGCAGACCCAAATCTTTACCTGGACGGAATGTATCAGGCCAGGCCCAGCGTCAATCCGAAATGGTTATTCAGCATCCCGCAAAGAGAGTTGAATGCCAACCCCAATATGGTTCAGAACGTTTATTAATCTTTTTACGCTGAAGATACTTTCAGTGTAATGATATTTGTACTAAAAAAGAGGCTGTCTCAAAAGGGCAGCCTTTTTTATTTAGGGTTTGCTGAAAAACTGCCATAACTGTTGATAATTGTTTGATCTGACTCATAGGTTTTATCTTTCCTGCCATATTCTACTGTCTTTGCGATGAAAAAGTCGCAAAGAAATTAAAACCTGAGCAAAGTATAAGGGGGGTCAACATGCTCCGAA
>DQWH01000027.1 GCA_011042635.1 Bacteroidota bacterium
AAGTATGCATCGGAACCCAATGCCTGGATCAAGCTGTGGAAACACCATGCCGCCCAGCCCGAAGCCAACAAGCTGAATGAAATTGCCGAAAAACGGGGAGAAAAATTTCTTTCCCGGTACGGGGGTAAGATCTCATCGGAATGGCTGATCCCTAAAATATGGCAAACCCTGGATGAAGCTCCCGAAGTATTTGAAGAAGCCGACCGGTTCATCGAGGCTGCCGACTGGGTGATCTGGCAGCTTACCGGAGTGGAAAAAAGAAATTCCTGTACGGCCGGATACAAGGCCATCTGGCATAAGCATGACGGATATCCTTCGCCCGACTTTTTTGCCGCCCTCGATCCCCGTATGAAAAATATCGTGAAAGAGAAATTGTCTACAGAAATTTATCCTGTCGGAACCAAAGCAGGAGAAATTACCGAAAAGGCCGCCAAACTTACCGGACTGAAACCGGGAACCGCCGTGGCCGTGGCCAATGTCGATGCCCATGTTTCGGTGCCTGCCGTGGGGATCACCACTGCCGGAAAGATGCTGATGATTATGGGAACTTCCACATGCCATATGGTACTGGGGGAAAAGGAAAAAACCGTGCCGGGCATGTGCGGGGTGGTTGAAGACGGGATCATCGAAGGCTTCTTCGGATACGAGGCCGGTCAATCCTGCGTGGGCGATCATTTCCAGTGGTTTGTGGAAAATTGCTGCCCGGAAGAATACATGAAGGAAGCCCGGGATAAAGGGATGGATATTCACCAGCTGCTGACAGAGAAAGCTTCGGCCCTCAAACCGGGAGAATCCGGGCTGCTGGCTCTCGACTGGTGGAACGGAAACCGTTCGGTGCTGGTAGACGTGGACCTTACCGGAATGCTGCTGGGGGCTACCCTGGCAACCAGACCGGAAGAGATCTACCGTGCCCTGGTGGAAGCCACCGCTTACGGTACGCGTATTATTATCGACACCTTCCATGAAAACGGCGTGCCCGTTGAGGAACTGTATGCGGCCGGTGGTATCGCCGAAAAGAACCCAATGATCATGCAGATCTATTCCGACGTGACCAACCGCACGATCAAAATATCGGGTTCACCTCAGGCTCCCGCACTGGGTTCGGCCATGTTCGGTGCCGTGGCGGCAGGCAGGGAAAGAGGGGGATTCGATTCAATTATGGAGGCAGCCCGCGTCATGGGCAAGGTCAAGGAGCAGGAATATACCCCCAACCCGGAAAATGTAAAAGTGTATGAGAAACTGTATGCGGAATACAAGATACTGCACGACTATTTCGGAAGGGGAGACAATGATGTGATGAAGAGACTGAAGGAGATCAAACGCAACGTGAAATAAAATACCGTTATGTGCCTGAACCGGGAAAATTTCCGGTTCTCATATAAATTTCTTAATTTTCGAAGAGGGATTACCGCATGGCGGATAATCCCTCTGTGTACTCGGGCTCTTTCATACAGGTTTTCTCACCGGCTGAACGGGAGGGTTCTGTTATGAGCATGAAAAAACTGCATGGAGGTTTCCTGTCAGGTTGCATGGGTCCGGAAAAGGACGGAGTGATAACGGCTTGGCCGTAATCGAAGGATATTTTGTTGTACTGCAGATATTGATCAACATGAAGTTTCCAGCCGGCTTGTCCTTGAACATTCCCGCCACATGGCCGGAAAGAACAGTTGTATTCTTGATCTTTCTCCTTTCCTTCCTTCCTGCCCATCTGCCTGCCCAGAGGAAATCCATTCGTTTCCAGCATATTACCTCCGATGAAGGTCTGTCACAGAATATGATCGATTGCATCCTGAAGGACCATAACGGGTTTATGTGGTTTGGTACGTGGGACGGACTGAACCGTTTCAACGGGTATTCGTTTGATGTATACCGGCATGATCCTTCCGATCCGCACAGTATATCCAGCAATTTTGTGTATACCATGGATGTCGATACCTCGGGGAATATCTGGATCGGAACCCGGAACGGCCTCAATGTTTTCCATTATGCCGGCAACAGGTTTTACCGCTACCTGCCGGAAAATGGGGAAGCGAATTCCATCTGTTCCAACATTGTTCAGGCGGTACTCTGCGACAGGAACGGAAATATATGGGTGGGCACGGATAAGGGTCTGGAGAAGCTCATCCTTCGCGAAAACGGTTATGAGATCCGGGAGGTGGTACATGTTTCCCGGAACCCCGCCTTTTCATCTTCCGGAACCATAAATATTACCAGTCTTTATGAAGACGGGCAGGGGCGGGTGTGGATAGGAACCGGTGACGGTCTGTTCGTTTATTGTGAAGATCGCGACGATTTTATGTATTTCGGAAATGATCCGGAAGATTCGAATACATTGAGTAACAATGTGATACATTGTGTTTACCAGGATCGTGCAGGTATTTACTGGGTGGGGACCCAGACCGGTCTTAACCGGTTCGATGCGGAAACCCGGACATGGAAAGGATATAGCCACCAGCAGGATGATCCCTCCAGCCTGGTCCATAACTATGTGATGAGTGTGACGGAAGACCTGTTAGGCAATCTGATAGTGGGAACGCTGGGTGGTTTGAGCATATACCGGGAAGAAATCGACGGATTTACGAATTACCGGCACCGGCTGAATATTGACTGGGGGCTGAATAATGATTTTATCAACTGCCTGTATGCAGATGAATCGGGCAATGTATGGGTAGGAACGGAGCGGGGAGGAGTGAACCGTTACAATGTTTTTCAGGAAAGGATCGGGTTTTTTGTGAATGAACCTGACGATCCGAACAGTTTGAATTACAATACAGTTAATTCAATATATGAAGATGAATCCTATATCTGGATCGGGACTGCGGGAGGAGGATTAAACCGGTATAACAAGAAAACGGGTACTTTCAGGTTTTACCGGGGTGAACAGGATAAGCCCGGTGCGCTGGGTAGCGATTTCATTACCTCAATGATCAGGGACCGGGAAGGGAACCTGTGGATTGGAACGTGGGGTGATGGACTGTTCGAACTGACACCGGGGAATGTTTCTTCGGGCCGTTTTATCCGGTATGGAGATGCCGAAGAAGGAAGCGGTCAGTTGATCTCTGATTTTATTTCTTCCCTGGTGACAGATGACCGGGGCAACCTGTGGATCGGTACCCTGGGCGGTCTCGACCGGTTTGATCCGGAAACGCATACGTTTACCCATGTGGGTAGCGATTCCCTGTCTGTTGTGATCGATCAGGTGGGGTGCCTGGAATTTGACGCCGAAGGAAATCTTTGGGTGGGAACACGTATCGGTCTGCACCGGATAAGCCCGGAAGAAGATGGGGTGCTTCGTGGCGGGCAGAACAGCATAACCACATTTGTACACGATTCGGATGATCCCTTTTCACTGAGCGGAAATTATGTGATATCCATACACCGGGGAGGAGACGGGACCATGTGGTTCGGAACATACGGGAATGGACTGGACAAAATGATACAACACACCGCCCATGATACTCCGCGGTTCATTCATTTTACCACCGAAGACGGTCTGTCAAATAATATTGTATACGGTATTCTGGAGGATGACAATGGATGCTTGTGGCTCAGTACCGATCATGGATTATCAAGATTCGATCCGGAAAACGAAAGATTTTTCAACCTGTTCGTTTCCGACGGTTTGACCAGCAATCAGTTTTACTGGATGGCTGCTTACCGGAATGCAGGGGGAAGAATGTATTTCGGCAGCATGAACGGATGTATTGCATTTTATCCTGACAGCGTTTCATTTTTCAGCAAACCGCCCCGGGTGGTGCTGACCGATTTTAAAATTTTCAACCGTCCCGTGGAAGTGGGTGTGGAATACGGAAACCGGGTGGTTCTGCAGAAAAATATTACCCTTACCGACCGGGTTCTGCTGTCATACCGTCAAAAGGAATTTTCCTTTGAATTTTCTGCCCTCGAATACAGTCAACCGCAAAAGGTGGAGTATGCATACCTGATGCAGGGGTTTGATGAGGAATGGAAATATGTAGATCACAGCCACCGCCTGGTAAGCTATACCAATCTGCGGGGAGGTGAATACTTCTTCCTGGTAAAGGCCGGCGTGAACGGACAGTGGACGGAACCTCCCCTGAAGATCAAAATTACTGTGATACCGCCTTTCTGGGTACAGTGGTGGTTCAGGATTCTGGTAGCGGTGGTCGTGATTATGGGAATCATGTTGTATATCCGCTGGCGCACCTTTTCTCTGGAACGTCAGAAAAAGATCCTCGAAGAACTGGTTAAACGCCGTACGGCAAAAATTGAGGAACATGAAAAGACTCTGTTGAAAAAAACCGAACAGCTCAGAAATGCATACCTCCAGACCCAGCTTCGCCAGGAAAAGATTGAAGAACAAAAGGAAGAACTTGTTTCGAGAAACATCGAGATACTTCAGCAAAGGAACAAGCTGGTGGATCTGAACAAGCGGATCCAGGAGATCAACCAGCAGCAATTACGCTTCTTTACACAGATTTCCCATGAGTTCAAAACTCCGCTGACCCTTATTATCACCCCTCTTACACATATCATAAATCAGCTGGAGGCCCATCATCCTTTACGCGCCAGGCTGATGCTGATACAGAGAAATGCCAGAAGGCTTCTGCACCTGATCAATCAATTGATGGAGATCAGAAAAATCAAAACCGGCCATACGGATTTCAGGCCCGAACGCGGTGACCTGCCTGCCTTTGTAGAAAGCCTTTCCCAATCTTTTTCCGAGCTTGCCCGCCAGAAAAAGATCACCTTCGTGATGGATAATGCCGTGGGGTCCTGCCGGACAACTTATGACCGGGATAAGATGGAGATCATTATTTCCAACCTGCTTTCCAATGCCTTTAAAAATACCCCTGAAAACGGAAAAATTACGGTTTCTGTCAGTATAACAGGCCCCCGGGTCATGGAGGAAGAAATACAGATTCTTGGAAAAAGAATGATCAGACAGGGTGATACGGAAGAATTTCTGGAAATCAGGGTGCAGGATACCGGAATCGGGATAGAATCACAGAACCTGAAAGATATTTTCCGGAATTTCTATCGTATTTCCGGCCGTCAGGAAGGTTCACCGGGCGGAACGGGAATCGGCCTGTTTCTGACCAAGGAACTGGTTAAAATCCACCGGGGTTTGTTGTATGTCAAGAGTGCCCCCGGCCGGGGAACCACATTTCGTGTACTGATACCCAGAGGCAATGAAGCACTTGTTTATGGTGAATATATCAGGAAGCAGGATGATCTTCTCGTGGAAAAGCATGGCGATGCATGGTATCATCATTTTGTCCCGAAAAAAGAAACCGTGCAGTCAGACCGGGCGGTTCAGAAAGAAGAGGCCGGAGCATCGGATGAAAAACACAAACCCTTGCTGCTGTTCCTGGATGATGACGAGGATATGGTAGGATGCATGATCGACTTCTTCACACCTTCTTACCGGATGCTAACAGCCGGCAATGCCACCGACGGGATGGCTCTGGCCGAAAAATTCAGCCCCGACATCATTATTTCCGATATTATGATGCCTGGCATAGACGGGATTGAATTTGCCTCCCGGATCAAATCCAATCTGCTTACCTCACATATTCCGGTAATTCTGCTGTCGGCCCGTTCAGAAGTGGAGGATTTTGTCGAAGGCCTGGAATCGGGCGCCGACGATTATATTTCCAAACCCTTCCATCTGGAAATCCTGGAGGCCAAAATAACCAGTTTGCTCTCCAACAGGCGCAAGCTCCAGAAGATCTTTTCGGGAAGCCTGATTCCCGCCCCGGGTGACATAGCCACTTCAGCCACAGACCGGGAGTTTATCGGGAAAATCCTGAACATTGTGGAAGGCAACCTCACCGATCCGGAATTCGGAGTGCAGAGGCTGGCTTCTGAGATGTGTGTCAGCCGCAGCCTGCTGCATAAAAAACTTAGTGCCATAGCGGGAATGTCGGCCAATGATTTTATTACCACCCTCCGGTTGAAGAAAGCTGCACGGCTTCTGCTGCAGGGCCGTTTAAACATTACCGGTGTGGCGTTTGAGGTGGGATTCAACGACCCGAAATATTTCAGCCGCTGTTTCAAAAAATATTTCGGCAAATCACCCACCGATTATATCCATGATTCCGGCAGGAACCCCCTGCCGGAAACAGATGCCTCTTTCCCTTCTTTCCGTACTAGGAATAGGGGCTCAAAAGAACCATAATTCTCCGGTCTTTCCGGAAGTTGTGCATTAGTTGTTACAAAATCAGCTCTTTCTCAGGGAAATGGAATCTTTCCTCTTTATCTTTTACACATTCGTCCACCATAAATATTTATTTATCCACCTCAGGCCGCCCATCATGTAATAATTTTTCACCTAAGTAAGATTAACACTAAAATCTAATATCTATGAACAAAAAACTCATTTATTGTCTGTGCAGAACCCTTATTCTTCTTCTGCTATGGACAACAGGAATCGTTTTTGCGCAGGAATTCACGGTCACCGGGACCATTACCGACCAGACTACCGGTGAGCCATTGCCGGCTGTAAATATCCTGGTCAAAGGCACTCAAACGGGGACCATTTCCGGCGTCGACGGTAATTATTCTATTACGGTACCCGGATCTGATGCCGTGTTGGTGTTCTCTTTTGTGGGGTATACCACGCTGGAGGAACCCGTGAACGGGAGAAGCCGGGTGGATGTGGTGATGGAAGAAGACATCCTGGCCCTGGAAGAACTGGTGGTGATTGGGTACGGTACCCAGAAGAAATCAGACCTTACCGGGTCAGTCACCGTGGTGGATGTGGAAGAAATGTCAAAAATGGCCACACACGATGTGACAAAAGCCCTGCAGGGGAAGGTGCCGGGAGTGAGTGTTCAGAGCGGTGGGGAACCGGGAGCCAGTCCGCAGGTTCAGATCCGCGGGATCGGCACCTTCGGGAATAATGATCCGCTCTATATTATCGATGGAGTGGTGGCACCCATACAAGACTTTCCCCTGTCGCAGATTGAAACCATTCAGGTGCTGAAAGATGCTTCGGCCAGTGCCATTTACGGTTCGCGGGCCGCCAACGGCGTGGTGATCATTACCACCCGTAGGGGTACGCCCGGCAAACTGAAAGTGGATTATCAGGGCTATTACGGAATACAAAATGTTACGGGACGGTATGATGTGCTGAAGCGGGAGCAGTATCAGATGCTGGTGAACGAAGCCTGTATAAATGCGGGTGAGCCCCTGGTGCTGGGGAATGATCCGAATTCGCCTGAATATATCGACGACATCGATACCGACTGGCAGGAAGAGGCCCTTACCACGGGAGGTATCACGGAGCACACCCTGAATATATCCGGAGGAACGGAAAATTCTACCTTCCATACCGCCCTGAGCTTTTTCGATCAGACCGGAACCATGGAAGGCCCGGCTCCCCGGTATACCCGTTACTCGATTACCGTAAACTCCGACCATAAAAAGGGACGCTTCAGCTTCGGCGAATCCATCCATTATACCTATGCCGATCAGGTCAGGATGACCCACCTGCATGTTGGCAATCCCATATGGGACATGGTAAAAGCAATTCCCACCATGCCCGTGTATGATGAAAACCGGCTGGGAGGTTATGGAGGGGCCGACAACCAGATCCACAAAGCCATCACCCTGAATGTGATCGGAGTGAATAACCTGCTGGAAGCCAACACCGTAAGAAACCGCTTCCTGGGTAATGTATACGGCGACTATGAATTCTTCGAGGGCCTGAACTACAACCTCAGCGTAAGCTACGAACGGGTCGACTGGAGAGATTTTTACTTCGTGCCGGAATATGACCTGGGCTGGTTTTTCCAGAATACCGTTTCGAAACTGGATGACTGGAGGGGATTCGGATTTACCGGTACCCTTGAGCAAACGCTTACATTCGACCGGCTCTTCGGCGATCATCACATCACCGCCATGGTGGGGAATACCGTGCTGGATTCCCAGGTGAAACGCATGGAAGGGCATGCCGAAGAACTGCCCCGACCGTATTCCAAAACCCTGAGTAACGGAACTTCCGGTATCAGTGTCACCAGCTGGGAAGGCCAGAACAGGCTGCTTTCATACTTCGGGCGTGTGATATATGATTATGATAACCGGTATTATCTTACCGCTACCCTGAGGCGCGATGGCTCTTCCCGGTTCAGCGAAGATTACCGCTGGGGAAACTTCCCTTCGGTGGCCCTGGCCTGGAAGGTGCATAACGAAAGCTTTATGCGGGATAATCCCACCATCAGCCAGTTGAAGCTCCGCTTCAGTTACGGGGTGCTGGGAAACCAGGAAATCGGGAATTACCTGTACAGTACCTATGTGAACCCGTATGCCCATGCTGTATTCAACGGCATACTGGCTCCGGGGATCATTCCGCTTGAATTCGGAACACCCGATATCCGGTGGGAAGAGAAAAAATCCACCAATTTAGGGGTGGATATGGCATTCATGAATAACCGGATCTACCTTACCGCCGAGTATTATGACAATACCACCGACGATATGCTGGTCAGTGTGCCCATTCCCGAATCCACAGGGGTTTACAACTGGAAATCCCCCACGGTGAACGGGGCATCTATCAGGAACAGAGGGTTTGAATTCAACCTGGGATACCGGAAATCCAGGGGTGAATTTACTTTCGATGTCAGCGGGAACCTGTCTACCCTGAACAATGAAGTGCTTTCGCTCGGATACGGTGACCGTCCCATATACGGTACCATGACCCGCACTGCCGTGGGCAGCGAGGTAGGTCAGTTTTACGGCTTCATTATTGACGGGATCTTCCAGACACAGGACGAGATCGATGCACTGAATGCCGCTTCGCCTACCGGTTTCTACCAGCTCTCGGGGACGGCTCCCGGCGACTTCAAATTCAGGGATACCAATGGAAGAAACGCCGAAGGAGAACTCATGGGCGAACCTGACGGAAAAATCGACGATGACGACCGCACCTATCTGGGTAGTGCCATCCCCGATGTTATGTTCGGCTTTAATCTGAGCGCTGCCTACCGCAATTTTGATTTTACCGTCAGTGCTCACGGGGTGGCAGGCAACATGATCCTCAATACGATCCGTGGAACACTTGAGAACGGGGGCGGTTATAATAATATGTCAACCCGGATGCTCGACCGCTGGACACCAACCAACACCGATACCGATGTTCCCAGGGTCGTGATCGGCGATCCCAACCAGAACGCCCGGGCTTCGGCACGGTTCCTCGAACCGGGCGATTATCTGAAAATTGACAATGTACAGCTGGGGTATACTTTGCCGGACAACCTGACAGGGCGTGTAGGAGTATCGGGCATCAGAGTGTATTTTCAGGCACAGAACCTGATCACTTTTACCAAATACACGGGATTTGACCCCGATTTCGGGTATGATGTGCTGTGGGACCGCGGTGTGGACCATCCTACCTATGCCAATAAGCCCTTTACCCGTTTTATGGGTGGGCTGCCAAACCCCAGAACCCTGATGGCCGGTGTACAGGTCAGTTTCTAAGTCAGTGAACCAAATGATAAAGAACAAAAACGTGAAAAATATGAAAACGATAAAATACATTGTCATGGCGGCTGTTCTTATGGTACTGGCTCCTTCCTGCAGCGAGGATTTCCTGGAGCTGACCAACCCGAACAGACCCGATGTGGATAATTTCTTCAAAACAGAGGAGGATTTCTGGTACGCAACCAATGCCATCTACCAGACCCTCTATTATGACGGCTCTTATATGCGATTCTGCCAGCTGGCTCTCGACCTGCGCGGGGATGATGTCAAAGGCGACAGTCCCTGGGATGTTATACACAATACAGGCCGCTTCAGTCTGCCCAATAACTCCATTATGCAGGAATGGTTGTGGGTGGTGTTCTTCGGAGGGGTTCACCGGGCGAACCATGTTATTACCCGGATAGACGATATTGAATGGACTAACCAGGAGATGCACGACCGGCTGCTGGGACAGGCTAAATTCCTGAGAGGCCTGTACTATATGCACCTGGTGAAGTTTTTCAGGAATATTCCCCTGATCCTGGAACCATACAAAAGTACGGATGAATTTTATCCGTCTCAGGTGGATCCCGAACTGGTGTGGGACCAGATTTATGCCGATTTTTCCGATGCGGCCGATCTGCTTCCGGTGCAATGGGATAATGCTGCGGATATCGGACGTGCCACCCGGGGAGCCGCCCTGGCATACCTGGGGAAGGCTTACCTTTTCAACCACCGGTATGAGGATGCGGCCGATCAGTTTGAGGATGTTATGGAACTTGGTATTTATGGCCTGATGGAAAATTACGGCGACGATTTCACCGAAGAATTCGAAAACAACAAAGAGTCGATCTTCGAGGTGCAGTTCGACCGGGATGTGGGTGGAACCGTTCTGGGATGGGTAGATGAGCCGGCCGCCAACTGGAGTAAAACCTCGGCCCGTGCCATTACCTATGGACCGGAGAATTTTGGTTTCTCCGATGTGCTGCCAACCCGCTACCTGTTTGAGCAGTTCCAGATTGAACAGACCGTGGGCGGAGAAGTGGATCCCAGGCTGAGGGAAACCATTATTTATGATTATCCCGGATGCACCCTGTACGGTGTGGCTTTCCGTGATGCCTACCCGGATCATACCAAAATCTTCCCGAAAAAATACCAGAATGACCAGAGCGGGATAGAAAATGAGTTCGACTGGCGTTCAGGAATTAACGAAAGACTGATGCGTTATGCCGATGTGCTGATGATGTATGCCGAGTGTATGATACAGCTCGACCAGCCCGGTGTGGCTGCTCAGTACATACAGATGGTAAGGGACCGGGTGGATCTTCCCGACCGCGAACTGGAATTTGCGGGCTATTCCAAAAACCAGCTGATGGAGCAGCTTGCTCATGAGCGGCTCCTGGAATTTGCCCTGGAAGGACATCGGTTCGATGATATCGTCCGCTGGGGATGGCTGTATGATCCGGATAAACTGGCCGAGCTCAAAGTGAACGATCCTGAGTTCGAAGCATATGTCCCCGGCAGGGAATACTTCTCTATTCCCCAGCAGGAGATCGATACCAACGAAAATATCCGGCAAAACCCTGGGTATTAATAAAAATAATTCCTGATTTGACGGGTTAGATTGATAAGGTTAGGGTTAGTTGGTTTCGCATGAGGAAGAATAGAGTGCCTGTAGCTGCCAGTGAACGAAAGTTGCCTGTTTCGGCAAGCATTTTTAACGTTTATTGGCAGCTTTTTTTCTATTTTCAGGGTTGTAATACATCAGAAGGAAGGTGCCGGAAATGGTAACAAGAATATCTCTGCGATGGATCCTATGGATCGGTATGATGACCCTTTTATGCTTTTCATGCAAGGATCATGAACCCGATCCCAACGGACAGGAAGAACAGGATCCGTATGATCCGATGATTGCCGACGATTACAGCTCCGTGGCACATATCAGTAATTCATCTTACTGGGGGCCCTATAACCTGCACGATCCTACCATCATCAGGCACGGAGAATATTATTATATATTTTCCACCGATGTGATGTACGGATACCCCGTTGAAAGGAAGGGAACCATGGTCAGACGGTCGAAAGACCTGGTGCACTGGGAGTTCCTTGGCTGGGCCTTTAATGGGATCCCGCAGACTGCTCTGCAGTATATACTCGATGAATCGAACGAAGGAGAACCCAACGGGATATGGGCTCCTTATATTTTGAAAGTGGGGGATACCTTTCGCCTTTATTATTCCGCCTCCATTTTCGGACGGAAAATTTCGTGCATCGGACTGGCAACCAGCAGTTCTCCCGAAGGTCCCTGGGAAGACCAGGGGATCGTCATAGCCACCAATGAGGAAGACGAAATCAACTCCATTGATCCGGCGGTGATTGTGGATGCAGAAACCGGACAACACTGGATGGCCTATGGTTCCTATTTTGCCGGGATTTACATTGTGGAACTGGACCCGGCTACCGGTATGCTTCTGAACCCCGGCGATATGGGTAAACGCATTGCCTTCAGAAACCGGTATATGGATGCGATCGAAGGGTCTGAGATACTGTATCATCCCGGACGACAGCAATACTATTTGTTTGTGTCATACGGTTGGCTGGAAGACAGCTATAACGTGCGGGTGGGCCGGTCTGACAGTCCCGATGGTCCGTACTATGACATTCATGGAAATGATATGGCCCGGCCGGGGGATAACTTGCCCATGATCACCGCGCAATATAAATTCGATTACCACTCGGGCTGGCAGGGAGTGGGCCATAACGGACTGCTCAGGGATGGTGACGATTATTATTTTGTGAGCCAGGGCCGGCTGGGAAGCAACAAATACCTGATGAACCTCCATCTGAGGAAAATGTTTTTTACCTCCTCGGGATGGCCCGTTGTTTCTCCCGAACGGTATGCGGGAGTGCCCCGGACCAGTATCTCGCAGGCCGACCTGGTGGGACAGTGGGAGCATATTGACCTGGTGAATACAGAGGTGAAAAACGAATCGGTCATAATTGAACTCAAAGAAGACGGATCCGTAAGCGGAATGAACCAGTCGTTCTGGACTTATACCGACGGGATTCTTACACTCAGCCTGAATAACGGCGGGACCGTGTACGAGTCCTTTGTGCTGAACGGGTGGGACTGGGAAAGGCGAACACGCACCATCCTGTATACGGGACTTACCGGTGAGGGCCAGGCTGGCTGGGGTAAGAAAGTGGATTAGGAATGAAGAAACAAAATAATAATTGTTATTATTACACTTTTTATAGTAAATGGATACGGATAATCATTAAAAACAGAGAAGATGAGCAAAAGAAAATTATTACGAACATTTGTTTTGGGATTAGTCCTGGCGGGAACTCCCTGGACTTTTCTGCATGCGCAGGATGCGAAGATAAAAATTGATATAGACCGGACTATTGCCGATGTGGATCCGTTGATCTATGGTAATTTTGTTGAACACCTGGGCCGTTGTGTTTACGGCGGTATCTTTGATCCCGGATCCCCACTGGCCGATGAGGACGGTTTCAGGAAGGATGTGCTGGAGGCCGTGAAGGATCTGAACATTCCTATCATCCGGTACCCCGGCGGGAATTTTGTTTCCAATTATCACTGGCTCGACGGGGTGGGACCGGATCGTGTCCCAAGGATGGAACTGGCATGGCACAGGCTGGAAACCAATGAGTTCGGTACCAATGAATTCATAAAATTCTGTGAAAAGATCGGTGCCGAGCCCTATTTTGCCGTGAACATGGGAACGGGCACCATCGAGGAGGCCCAGCGCTGGCTGGAGTATACCAATGTAAAGGAAGGGCCCTATTATGCCGAGCTGAGGAAAAAGCACGGTTTCCCCGAACCCTATAATATCAAATACTGGAGCCTGGGTAACGAAATGGACGGGTTCTGGCAGATGGGCCACCTGAATGCAGAAGACTATTCCAAAAAAGCACGGGAAACGGCCAAGCTGATGCGGCTCACCGATCCCGATATCAAGCTGATTGCGACAGGATCTTCCAACTACCGTCCCAGTGCCGATCCTGACGCCTGGAACCAGACCATCCTGCACGAACTGAAGGATGTGATCGATTATATCGCCCTGCATATTTATGTCGGGAATCCCGACGATAACTATTACAATTTTATGTCCACTCCCCGGGTCATGGAAAAGCGCACCCAGATCGTCAGGGGCATGATCCTGGAAGTGATGCAGGATGCCAACCGGGCTGGCCGCGATCCCATTTACATAGCCTGGGATGAGTACAATGTATGGTACAGGGCGCGTACGGGGGATAACGTGCGCGGAGACCGCGCCCTGGAAGAAATATACAACCTGGAAGACGCCCTGGTGATTGCATCCTTCCTGAACGGCTTCATCCGGAATGCGGATATCGTTAAAATGGCCAATATGGCACAGCTGGTGAATGTGATCGGTCCCATCTTTACCAGCGAAACCGACATGTTCAAACAAACCATCTACTATCCTTTCCAGTTGTTTTCGAAGTATGCCCACGGGACAGCCCTGGATATCTTTGTGGACTGCGATACCTATGATACCGATGAGTTCTTTATCGGACTGGGCGAAAAAACTACCCGTCAGACAGATGTTCCCTACCTGGATGTGTCTTCTGTTTATAAAGACGGAAAAGTGGTGATCGCCGTGGTGAACCGGCATAAAGACCAGCCGATTGAAACTGAAATTATTTCTCAGACCGGCAGGTTCAGGGGAAATTTCGAGGTGTACGAGGTGAACGGACCCGATGTGAAAGCCCGGAACGATTTCAGACAAACCCTGGTGAAAACCGAAACCAAACCTTCTGTCCGGGTTTCGGGAGATAAATTTACCTATACTTTTCCGCCCCACTCGTTTACCATGCTGATCGGCGAGATCAGATAATCCGGTATCCATGCGTTTCCGGGAGTGTTCCCGGATTCTCTTATGATAATAATCCGGGTATGAAAACCTTCATGCCCGGATTATTGTTTGGGCAGGAACAGTACCGGAACCTGGAACTGGACCCGTTCTATACG
>DQWH01000106.1 GCA_011042635.1 Bacteroidota bacterium
GCCGAAGGAGGCGTGCCCGAAAGACTTACCTACACGGCTACCCTGGGCAGAGACGATATCGGCGACCGCATGGGGCCGAACAACATTGTCATGACCTGGTCGCCCGACGGGAAACATATTGTATACCGTTCGCGGAAACAATCGTTCAACGATTTCCGCGGACAGCTGTTTACGGTTTCTCCCGATGGGGGCCTTTCCGAAGAAATTCCCCTTTCCGACGGGGGTTTCTGCTCCTATTCCCCCGACGGCAGCAAGCTGGCCTTCAACTGGGTGTTCAGGGAATTCCGCACCTGGAAGTATTACCGGGGCGGCATGGCCGACGACATCCGCATCTACGATTTCAAAACGGGAGAAGTAAAAAAGATCACGGACCATCCGGCACAGGATATCATTCCCATGTGGATTGGGGAAGAAATCTACTTCCTGTCCGACCGCGACCGCACCATGAACCTGTTCGCCTACCATACCGGTACGGGAGAGACCCGCAAAGTAACCCATTTCACCGATTACGACATCAAATTTCCTTCCCATAGCCAGAAACATATTGTTTTTGAAAAGGGAGGGTATATTTACCTCTTCGATGTAGCCACACAGAAAGCGGAAAAACTGACTATCACCATTGCCAACGATCAGCCCTATGCCCGCCATGAATGGAAAGATGCCGGCAAAAGCATCCGGGACGGCAGTCTTTCTCCCAACGGCAAAAGGGTGGTATTCAGCGCTCGCGGTGAGTTGTTTTCGGTCCCGTCGCGGAACGGAGTCACATACAACCTCACGGCCACCCCCGGCGTACATGAACGAAATGCCGCCTGGTCGCCCGACGGAAAATACATCGCTTACATTTCCGATGCCACAGGCGAATTTGAAATATACCTCATGAACCAGGACGGCAGCGGCGAACCCGTGCAACTGACAAAGGGATCGGAAACCTATATTTTCTCCCTGGAATGGTCGCCCGACAGCAAAAAGATCCTGTACCACACCAAAAAACAGGAGCTGAATTATGTGGACATTGAAACGAAAAAAGTCACCACCGTGGCTACTTCCGACCGTTCACCCTCGTTCAGCTACAGCTGGTCGCCCGACAGCAAATGGATTGCGTATACCAAACCGGCACGTGATATGTCGGTCGTGAGGCTGTATTCCCTTGAAACGGGCCTTTCTTCCCGGGTAACCGAAGGATGGTACGAGTCGTACAACCCCTCGTTCACCAGGGACGGGAAATACCTGCTGTTCACTTCGGCCAGGGACTTCAATCCCATTTACAGCCAGACCGAATGGAACCATGCCTATGTGGACATGAGCCGGATCTATCTGGTGACGCTTTCAAAAGACACCCCCTCACCCTTTGCTCCTGAGAACGATGTGGTAAAGACAGATGAGGAAGAAAAGTCTTCAGAAAAAAAGACGGAAAACAACGAGGTAAAAATCGATCTGGACGGCATCGGTGAACGCATCATCGGCCTGCCGGTAACTCCTGCCAATTATTACAATGTAACCGGAGTGAACGGGAAGATCTATTACCAGGTGCGTTCATCCGCCGACCGTCGATCCATTACAAAAGTATTCGATCTGAAAACGAAAAAGGAAACCGAACTGGGCAGCAATATCAGTTTCACCATATCCCCCAACGGGAAGAAGATGCTGGTAAGGATGAACGGTCAGTGGGGTGTGATCGATCTGCCATCGGGAAAAATCAGCATCGACAAGCCCGTGGATATTTCGGAAATGAAAGTGCTGGTTGATCTGAAAGCAGAATGGCAGCAGATGTTTAACGAAAGCTGGCGCCACATGCGCGATTTCTTTTACGCCCCGAATATGCACGGGGTAGACTGGAAAGCCATATACGATAAATACAACGTGATGGTGCCGTATGTGGCCCACCGTTCCGATCTGGCCTATCTGATGGGAGAAATGATCGCCGAGCTGAATGTGGGGCATGCCTATGTAAACAACGGAGAACGGCCGATGCCCGAGCGCATTCAGACCGGATTGCTGGGAGCTCAGCTCATCCGTGATAAAAGCGGCTATTACCGCATAGACAGGATCCTCAAAGGAGCCAACTGGAGCGACCGGCTGGTTTCTCCCCTGCGGGCGGTGGGAGTAAATGTCAGTGAAGGCGACTATATTATTTCCATTGACGGCCGGCCGGTCAATGAAATGAACAATATATACGCCGCCCTGGTTGGAAAAGCAGGACATGAAGTGTTGCTCGGGGTGAACAGCAAACCCACGGCCGAAGGAAGCCGCGAGGTACTGGTAACACCCATTGCCAACGAATCGGGCCTGTACTATTACGAATGGGTGCAGAACAACATTGCCCATGTAACTGAAAAAACCGGCGGAAAAGTGGGATACATCCACATTCCCGACATGGGTCCCACCGGTTTGAATGAATTCGCGAAACATTTTTATCCCCAGCTGTCGAAAGAAGGGCTGATCATCGATGTCCGCGGAAACGGCGGAGGAAATGTTTCGCCCATGATCATTGAACGCCTGATGCGGCAACTTACCTACATGACCATGCATACCGGACAGCAGGAAGGGGATCCCAACCCCGTGGGCATGCATGTGGGACCAAAGGTCACCCTGCTCGATAAGTACTCGGCCTCCGACGGGGATCTTTTCCCTTACCGTTTTCAGGTGAATGAGATCGGGAAAACCATCGGCACCCGTTCATGGGGCGGCGTGGTGGGATACAGCGGTGCCGTACCGCTGATCGACGGAGGATCCATCATCACGCCTTCCTATGCTCCCTATGATAAAGACGGAAAAGGCTTTGTGATCGAGGGCGAGGGCGTGATCCCCGATATCGTGGTGGAAAACGACCCGGCCGATGTGTACAAAGGGATAGATGCCCAGCTTGATAAAGCCATTGAGGTGATTCTGGAAGAAATAAAAAAATCTCCGGCGGAGCTGCCTCCCATTCCTCCTTTTCCCGACAAATCGGGCAATTGATTCCCTATCACCAAAACACCCGGCCGGCGGCCGGGTGTTTTTTTCTGGTCCACCGGGGGAACGAACCAGAAGGGAAATATATGCTTTTTCCACATCGTACCGGATTCTCACGGATAATTACTATCTTATTGGGAATTTGATACGTGGCCTGCCGGCTACATGATTATTCAAATAAAAACAACAGTATGGAACAACTTATCACTTCAGAATTCTGGCAGGAGCTTTCCCGGAAGGCCCTTAACTGGGCAGTTAGCGAACTTCCTTCCATTCTCATCCTGACCGTTATTGCGCTTATACTACTCTGGTTCAGCCGTTTCGGACTGCGCAGGCTGAAAAAGACCCTGGTACACCGTGCTGAAAAGAATGAAAATGTAAATGTGGAAGAAACAGAAAAAAGGATTAATACATTGATGGGGATCGTTCAGAGCATCATTTCCATCCTTATCTGGACCATTTTCATCATGATCCTCCTGAAAAAATTCGGCGTGGATATAGGCCCCATCATTGCCAGTGCCGGTATCATCGGTCTGGCCGTGGGATTCGGCGCCCAGGAACTGGTCCGGGATTTCATCACCGGTTTTTTCATTCTGCTGGAAGACCAGGTCCGCACGGGCGATGTGGCGGTGATCAACGGCACCGGCGGTCTGGTAGAAAAGATCGAGATGCGTACCATAACCCTTCGCGATTTCTCAGGGGTGGTGCATATTTTCCAGAACGGAAAGATCAATACCCTCTCGAACATGACAAAAGAATGGTCGGCCATGGTCTTCGACGTGGGCGTGGCCTACAAGGAAGATACGGACCAGGTGACCCGGGTTATGAAAGAAGTGGGAGAAGAATTGCAGAACGATCCGGAATTCAGTAACATGATCATCGAACCCCTGGAAATATTCGGTGTAGATCAGTTTGGCGACAGTGCGGTGGTGATCAAGGCCCGCCTGAAAACGGTGCCAGGCCAGCAATGGACCGCCGGACGCGAATACCGCCGGCGGCTCAAAAAAGCCTTCGACAGTAAGTGCATCGAAATTCCCTTCCCCCATACCACCATTTACTGGGGAGAAGAGATCAATCCACTCCGGCTGGAACTAAAGAAAACAGATAAACCGGTGAAAGGATGAACCCGGGAAACGGAAAAGGAGGAGAAACTCAGTTCCAGCAGACGCCTCTTTCCCGGTATATTCGGATAAAGTTGTCTACCGAACGGTCGTAACCTTTTTCCACATCATTGGGGAAATAGCAGGCGGGTAACTCGCCGTTCCGCCGGTGGTATGCCAGACAGTCACAGCAACGTCCTTTCCGGCTGCACGGATAAGTGCAGTTGCACTGTGTCTTGTTCTCTTCGCGGTTGCAATGCTCCATGGGTTTTCCTTTTTTCGTGCAAAGATAGGAACAGGGAATTAATGAAAAAAGAATCCGTTACCGGATCCCGGTGATCTTTAGTTCGGTTCTCCGGTTCAGGGCCCTGCCTTCTTCCGTTTCATTGTCGGCCACCGGCTGCCTTTCGCCGTATCCCTTGTATGACAGCCTCTCCGGATCGAGGCCTTCGTTCACCAGATAAAGGTAAACCGCCCGGGCCCTGCGCATGGAAAGCCTTTCGTTGTATTCATCCGGCCCCGTCCAGTCGGTATGCCCCCCCAGCTCGGCATTCAGGGCCGGGTTGTTTGTCAGGAAATCCACCAGTTTGTCGAGCTCGGCACGCGAGGAAGGAAGCAGGGAATCGGAATCGAATTCGAAGAAAATGTTGTTCAGTACGGTCGTTTCCCCCACCCGGATGGGCGTGAGGGGAATATCCCTGATAAACGGATCGGGCCGGGTATATTCCCCCGTCAGGGCAAAATGATCGGAATAGAACAGGTAACCGGTACATGATACATTCAGTGCATAATCCCGGTTTGCGGGAAGACACACCAGAAATTCCCCGTTCAGGTCGGAATATGCCTCCATGACGGTCTCTGCCGAAGCCAGGTCGATCAGTTCAAACCGGGCGGTTAGTCTTTCCCGGGAATCCACATCAAAAACCACCCCTTTCAGATATGTCACGGGATCGGGACGTGCTTCCGGATACAGCTCGAACATATACAGGTCGCGGTTTTTCCCCGGCAAACGGTCGGAGGCATAATAAGCAAGATCGCCGGCGGCATTGACCACGAGGCCGGTCTCATCGTAATGCGTGTTGATGGGATATCCCATGTTTTCGGGTTCGGAAAAATTCCCGGTACTGTCGATACGGGAACGAAAAATATCGAAACCGCCCATTCCCGGATGGCCGTCGGATGAAAAATACAGGGTACGGTTATCAAAATGGATGAAAGGGGAATTTTCATTTTCCGGCGTATTGATCTGTTTCCCAAGATTTTCAGGCCTGCCCCATGAACCGTCGGGGTTCAGCCGGCTGACCCATATGTCCATGCCACCTTCCCCACCCTCCCGGTTGGAAACAAAATACAGCAACAGTCCGTCAGGTGAAACGGAAGGCTGTGATTCCCAGGCACCGGTGTTCAGGGGCGGCCCCGGATTTACCGGTTCGCTCCATCCCTTTGCGGTTTTGCGGCTCATATATATATCGCAGCTCCCCAGTCCGTCGCTGCGGTTACAAGCGGCAAAAAACATATATTGCCCGTCAGCTGAAAGCGACTGTGCTCCTTCATTCCACAGGGTGTTGACCGGCGGTCCCAGATTCCTGGCCAGCGACCAGGCCGTATCTTCCCGCCGGCTTGTGAAAAAATCCTCCTGATACGCTTCCTGACCGGGTTGCGAGGGATAACGACTGGGTATCAGGCGGGTAAATACCAATATCTCCCCGTCGGCCGTCATGGACGGCCAGTATTCGTCCAGTTCCGAATTCACGCTGTCGCCCAGGTTAACGGGTTCAAAGGGAACCGGATTCTTCAGGGCTTCCAGGGCAAACCGGCTGCACTTCAGCAGAAATTCCGCACGTTCGCGGGCCCCGAAACGAAGATCCTCCCTGTCAAGGCAATTAAGGAGATGATCTTCCGCCTCCCGGTAACGGGCCGTTTTGATTTCCAGCTCGGCCAGGTAAAGATACACCTCGGGATGGTAATCGGGATTGATGGCAAGCGATTTCAGGTACCAGTCGATGGCCTGGTCGGGATCATCCTGCAGGCGACTGATATCGGCCAGGATAAAATAGGGTTCGATGAAATCCCTGTCCTGCCTGATCGCTGCCTTCAGGTCTTTTACCGCCTGGTCGTACCGCATGATGCTGTAATTCTGATACCCTTTCTCATACAGGGCAATGGCCTTTTTCGACCGGGTGGAATAATCCCCCTGCGCCTCCAGAAATACCGGAAACAGAAAAAGAAATGACAGCGGCAGAAGCAGGCGGATCATGGTTTTTTGTTTTACTCTGGCATGAATCATACCGGTTTTCAGGGAATATGCATGAACTTATGCGCCTGGACGGAGATCATCCATTCCTGATGCCGTTTCACATAATCGATGATCACGGGCAGGATCTTCGCATACTGGCTCCATTCGGGTTGCAGGTAAAGCAGGCAGTTTTTCCCCATTTTTTTTGCACTGGTCTCCGCCCACAACAGATCGGCCCGGGTCTGAATGATCACTTTCAACTCATCTGCTCTTTCAGCCGCCCATTCGAGGGGCGGCCGGGAAGGCTTGGGCGAGACGCATATCCAGTCCCATTCCCCCGTAAGGGGATAAGCCCCCGAGGTCTCCAGGTAGGTTGTCAATCCGTTTTCCTTCAGTTTCCGGCACAGGTAGTTCAGGTCGTACATCAGGGGTTCGCCCCCTGTCACCACCACCGACCGGGCTCCTGTTTCCAGGACACGGCGAACCACCGTATCGGCTTCCACCGCAGGATGCACCGCAGCATTCCAGGATAATTTGGTGTCACACCAGCTGCATCCTATATCGCATCCTCCCAGGCGGATAAAATAGGCGGGCTTCCCCACATGATGCCCTTCGCCCTGAATGGAATAAAACTCCTCCATCAGGGGGAGCTTTCTCCCACCTGCAAACAGGTCGTTTTTGTTGTTCTGTTGCCTGCCCATCAGAAAACAAAGGTAAGCAAAATGCGGAATGAACGGTCGGATTATTCCTTCCGGTTTCTGAATGGTTTCAGTTTCATCAGGTACATCTGGGGTGGCATGTCGGTGGCTTCGGAAGAGATGAACAAACTGTCGGCATTCTTCAGATAAACCCCTTCGGTCTGTACCCTGAACAATTCGGGCATTTCAATATATACATGCCTTCCGGAAAAAAAATCCGGACTTTCGAACCCGTTGAAAAGCCACAGAAAAGGGGTAAAGTTCCTGTATCCACACAAAACCAGCAGGGGTTCGCGGGGCAAAAAGGCGGCCCCTGTAATCAGACCCGCTGCCGGAAAGGTATCTGCCGCATGCAACTGGTACGCACCGGGCCTGGCAGGCAAAGAAAAGAGCATGGTCTGTTCATTCACCCAGTCCTTGGTAAACAGGAACAGGCTGTCGTTCCACGCTACCATGGCCTCACAATCGAACCGGCGGTCGGGGATCAGTTCCCCGCCGGCCCACTGTTCTTCATACAACAGGTTGATCACTTCGGTTGCCACGCTGCCATCCTTTCCGGCAGGCATGTCGTCTTTCCGCAGGCGGTATATCTTCAGATCGGTGCGGGCTCCGCTGTTATTTCCCAAATCGCCCACATAGATGTAGCGCTCATCCTGTGCAATAGCTTCCCAATCCCGGTTTTCCGCCCCATCGAGGTGAACACGGCGAAGAATCTCGCCGGTTCGGGGATGAAACCCGTACAACACCGGTTCGCCCCCGCTGTCGTTAAAGGTCCATATTACCCCGTCATGCAGGATCATTCCGCTGTTTTCCCTAATCTCAGCCGGCAGATAACTGATGTAAAGCTGGGGTGTGGCTTTAAAAGCTTTTTCCCCTGCTGTTTCCGAAGGGCTCCGGTCGGGACAGGAAGTCAGGATGACCGGGAAAACCAGCAGAAAAAGGGAGAAATGATCAATCTTCATCAAACGATCCGGGCTTATTCCTGCCCCAGATGGAGCAGATTCCTGATCTTTACAAACACATCGGTATTGTTATATATTCCCCCGAACTCTTCAGCACCCGGTCCGTAAGCCAGTACCGGCACCATCACTCCCGTGTGGTCGCCCGATGAAAAATGGCCTTCCACCCTGTGTTCCGCGATACTGCCCCCCACATGGGTCAGACCGCCGCTCTCATGATCGGCTGTAACGATTACCAGAGTGTGACCATCCTTTTCGGCAAAGGAAAAAGCTTTTCCCACTGCCCGGTCAAAATCGAGGGTTTCATTTACAACATACTCCAGGTCGTTGGCATGTCCTCCCCAGTCGATCTGGGACCCTTCGATCATGATAAAAAATCCCTTTTCGTTTCGGCTCAGCAGGTTCAGGGCTATTTCGGTGGCCCGTGGGAGCATATCGCCACGTCCTTCCGACCAGGGGGGTAAATGACCGGGAGCAAGCAGGCAGGCAAGCTTCCCGGATTCAAGTTCTCCGGCTTCTTCCAGGGAACCGGCCAGGAAATACCCCCTGGCTTCCAGTTCGGGCAGGAGGTTCAACGAGTCTTTCCTCCGGGCAAAATGATTCTTCCCTCCCCCGATAAACACATCAATTTCGGTGGCCAGAAAATCGGTGGCAATTTCTTCGTACATATTGCGATTCACCTGATGGGCAATGAAGGAAGCAGGGGTTGCATGGGTGATAGCAGCGGTAGCTACCAGTCCGGTGGCCAGCCCGTGGTCTTCGGCCAGCTCGAGGATGCTTTTTACCGGAACACTGTCGGGATCCATCCCGATCATTCCGTTCCGTGTTTTCCTGCCTGTGGCCAGGGCCGTGCCCGAGGCAGCCGAATCGGTGATATAGTCACTGAACGAGTAAGTCTTCTGGAATCCGGCCACAGGAAAACGCTCCATGAACAGGGGTGTTTCATTCTCCACGATCCCTGCATAGATCTGCGATGTTCCCATTCCGTCCCCAATGAGGAGGATCACATTCCTGACTTCCGGTACGGTTTCTTTTTCAACGGTTTGACATGACCAGGCCGATACGAGAACCAGTCCAGCCAGGAGTAAATAAAAGCTTCTGTTTTTCATATTTTCGAGTAAAATTTTTGAGGCTGCAATTTAACTAAATACAATCTAAATAAAAACCATTCCGGGTTAATTCCCTGTGGTGCTTCCCGGGAAAAGCAGGGTAAAATCCCTCTCTTTTGCCCGGACGTACCAGCTTTCGGGTATCACACTCCAGTTGTCCGAACAAACCGGCTCTACCGTACCCTGCTTTCTGAACCATTCGATCATGGATTGCCTCAGGTCATGCGACGTGGACCATTTGATCCTGTCTGCCAGTTCTTCCCGGGGGATACCGGCCCCGTCGGTCAGGTGCCCTCCCCCTCCGCTGCCCCGGTAGGAATTGACCGCCACCAGGTACAGGGAATCGGGATAAAAAGGAGCCCCATTACCCATCGACAGGATTTCCACCCTCCCGCCCGGCAAAGCACTGACATCCACGCGGTATACTAAGCCTTCGGCTGAATCGAAATGATAGGGTGGCCTGGCCAGCCGGTAGCTCCGATATGACTCCGAATAGGCCGGTTCTCCGTTCCCATCCTTCCGGAACAGCAACAGGTGGTCGTCAGGACAGGTCATGGTTTCAAACCAGCCGGCATACGAATATTCCAGGTAATCCCGTATCTCACTTCCCCTCATCTCCATAGCATAAAGAAAATTTTCGTACCGGTACAGGGAAAAAAGATCCCGTACGGTTATCTCGCCCGCCGGCACTCCGGCATCCATGGAAAGGGGAGCGGTAAACGATACCGGTGTACCGGCCACGTCCATCTGGATGCGTTGGATCAGATCGGTAAAGGCCGCATCGCCGAAAAGGGCGTCGCGGGCATACACGGAACGGGTCAACCGCCCTACGGTACGTGACAGGTACCGGTCCGTCTCATCCCGGGTTTCCCTGTATCGTTCGACAAATTCCCTGTCGGCAGGAACATCTTCCAGGGGTATCAGGGAGGGGTTGAGAACCGGACGGCCGTTCTCCATGCGCGCTTCCACCATGGAAAGATAAGCGGCATGACTCCCGGGATTCAGGATTATTACCGAATCGCCCCGGGTATTTACCACGGTGGTTTGTACAGCCCGGTGATCATGTCCGGTAAAAACAATATCGAAACCGGGTATCCGGGAAGCCACATGCCATCCGGCATTTTCAGCCATCCCGGCCGTATCATCCGCCGTTCCGGTACCGGAATGAAACAGGCCGACCATCAGGTCAGGCTTTTCCTCCTTCAGAATCCTGGGCACCCATTCTCTGGCAGTCGCCAGCATATCGCGAAATTCCATCCCCTCCCACAGCTTTTCAGGAAGCCATTGCGGAACAGCCGGAGTAGTCAGTCCCAGTACGGCAATTTTCCAACCCGCTTTTCTGATCACGGCATAGGGTGTGAAATAAGGCTCGCCCGTCTCCCGGTCGATCACATTGGCAGCCAGCCAGGGGAAACGGAATTCCTTCCGTAACCGGTCGTAAACCGCGTGCCCGGCTTCAATATCATGATTCCCCACGGTGGCGGCATCCACTCCCATAAAGTGCATCACATCGGCACAGATATGAGGCCGGACGGTATCCACAAAATTTGAATAGTATACCAGCGGCTGACCCTGAAGGATATCCCCGTTGTCGAGAAGGACCACATCACCCGATTCCCTGATTTCCCTGATCACATGCATGGCTCCGGCAAGGGAAGCGCCGGAAACCGTATCGCGCACAAAGTCATAGGGCAATATGGCACCATGTATATCACTGGTTTGAATAATATACAGGGGACCGGAGGAAGGTTGCTGGCGGCAGCCACACAGCATGACAGGAAAAAGAAAGGAGATGGCCGCAACACGCATCATGTTCGTAAAACCCTTTTTACCAGCACATTCTGAAAAATTCTCTTTTAATTTTTCTTTCATCCTGAATAGTTTTATAGAACAAATCAAAGTATTTCAGGGTATTTTTGCGATACCGGTCTTGAAGAAAAGGCATCTTATTAACCAGGCTGTAAATATCTTCCTTCCGTGCCAGAAAAAGGTCGAAAACGGGTTGGAGGTCTTCCCGGGGAACGCAGTAATGGCGGAATAAACGCTGCCTGACATTGCTGATCGGCAATTTCGGATCGGGAACAGCATAGGGGGCATCGACGGCTCCCGAAAAATCAAAATCATAGGGAACGGGCTGAAGGGGTCCGCCTTCACCGGGTGAAAAGAGCTTGACATTATGCAGGGCAGGGACCGACCAGTCGGTATTCCCGATAAAATACTGAAACACAACAAACAGCAGTACCCGGTCATAATCCAGCTTGTACTGGGCCACATTCATTACATCGGCTATCACACCTCCGTTGCGTGACGCCATATCGTCATCATCTTCCAGAAAAAAGGAAAACTTCACCAGGTCGGAGGATTTCCCCGAAATATCCCGGTAGGTGATCATGGCCGGCCTCACCCTGAAGCTCAGGCCGTTGAGCTGGTTGTATATCCTGTACATAAGGTACTCCAGCATATAGAATTGTTCATATGCCGGCAGTTTTGACCGGCAGTGGGTAACCATTTTGAGACGTTTCTGTCCCTGGAAAACGGTTTCAAGGGTATAATCCGTATCGAACCGGATGCGCAGGGGAGGAAAATCACATATTTTCCTCGACCGGCGAAAATGCCCGCGGGTTTCCAGTTCAACCGGCATAACCACACTGTCGTTCCGCCCCCGGTAAAGGATGAGCCGGGCTTCATGCCAGCGGTTGTCATCCCCAATATCGTACTGAATGCTGCGGAAATCGGCTTCGAGCGTAAGGTACAACAAACTGTCGGTGGCGAAGAGGCAGGGACCGGTTCCCCGCACAGCGGAAGTATCCGCCGGTACCGGTTGCCGGGCATGCAGGTTCAGGATGATTCCCTGGAACACCAGGCCGGTCCATACCATTAAAAGAAAACCGGAAAATTTTCTACCCATCCTTTTATTGTCATTTCTGGACTGCTTTCCCTGCGAAATCGTCTGAGCCTATTTCCAGCTCCTCCGCTTTTCCGTCGGCTCTGACCCTGTATAACCGGTCATCCCGGATGAGCAGGGCCTGTATTTCCCTTTTTCCGGTATAATACGGAACATCCACGGCAATCACCTTCCCCTTGTACAGGGGGGTGATCTCCTTCACATTGTTATGTCCCACTACCAGGTGTTTCACCCCGAAGTAATTCAGCACCGAATCAACAAACGAACTGTCGGTCTGGGAGTACTGTCTTCCCGAAACAAAATACCCGCGGTACCACAGGGGACCCTGTTCCCCGAGCAGGAGCTTCAGGTCATCGAGCCGCGTGGTATCGGGCCTGCCATGCAGGTATCGCCGCATCAGACGGTTCACATCTTCCACTTCAGGCCTTATTTGCAGGAATGGGGGGGATATGCCGGCGTGAACGAACAACACGTTATTGATCCGGACCATCACCGGTTTTTTTCTGAGCCATTGTCCCAGTTCCGTATCGAGGGAAAACAGATCGGGATAAAAAATACCGAGGGAAGAGGTGAGGTAGAAATATTTCGTGGATATATCCCGCTGATCGCTTTCCAAGATCATCTGTTCATGGTTGCCCAGGAGAAGATGCACCCTTCCTCCTGCCTCCGCCGCCTGTTGTTCCAGCCGGTAAATCAGCCACAGGGCTTCGGTTACTTCATCGCCCCGGTCAAATATATCGCCCACAAAAACCAGATGTCCGCCGCCCCATGTCCAGTTCAGCAGGCTATCCATCACCCCGTGCCTGATCAGGAGGTCTTTCATGGGACCAAACCCGCCGTGCACATCCCCCATCACCAGGATACGGCCAACCCCGGAATACCGGGCAGGTCCGGGTTCCAGACCGGGATGCACAGGATACGAAAGGGTATCGCCGGAAAACCCTCTCATCGTAAAGGGACTCATTTTCCGGGCGATGAGTTGCGTCCTGAAGCCCACCTCATCGGTGGTGCTGTCACGGTACATATAGAATGCAAAGGGCTCTTCGCTTCCATGCCACACAATATGCGGTCCGTCATGATAATCGGGATAAAACCTCGAAAGGCTTCTGGCATTCAGTGATCGCAGATAGGAAGATACTCCGGCATTTCTAAACTGAATGGCATAATCAAGAGGAGTTTTCCCCGCAGCATTTTCATAATTATAATCAGACCCTTCCCGCACCAGCAACCTGGCAATTTCCACATTCCCCATATAGGCGGCAAAGATGAGGGCGGTATTCCCTTTCTCATCTTTCGCGTCCACTTCTGCCCCATAATTCAGCAGCAGCTTCACCATATCAAAATTCTGCATAACCACGGCAGAAATAAGCAGAGGAAACCCTCTCACTGTCTGGTTGGGGTTGGCCCCCTTCTGCAGAAGGTATCTGGCCGTTTTTGTCTGGCGGCATTCGATGGCCACCTGCAGCAGGGACTTTCCTTCCTCCCCGTATGGGGCATTCAGATCGACCTGCCTGATCTCCTTCCTCAGGGAGGCCAGGTCTCCTTCACGGACCATGGAAAGAATATCTTCCCCCGCTGTCTGTGCAAAAGATCCCAGCGAAACGATCCATATCACTCCGGCAAACAGGGTTCTTCGAAAATTATTTCCGGAAACATCCATCGGGCAGCCCGTTTTTTTGAATATGATGATAAAGGTATAAATATTATCCCTATTCAAATAACAACCCGGGTGGCTGTTGGGTTCAAAATGCGGTTACTTTCCTAAGAAATGGTTTTTTTTATATTTTCATACCATGGTTTCCGTTTATTTCCCGTTTTTACACAAATCTTCGTTCCCCATGAAAAATTCATTCCTTTTCCTCCTGATCCTTTTTCTTCCGGTAACAGGCTGCAAAAAACCGTCCCCTGTTTTTACCGAACCGGGCGTCAGCAGGGAACTGGCCGCCCTGCGAAAACAGACCATAGACAGCCTGGCGTACCAGGTTTTTTTCAGTATTCCGGAATCCATTGACGATTCCATCTCAGGCAGGGTCACCCTGCATTTCCTGCTCAGGGACCGATCCCTGCCCCTGGTACTCGATTTCAGGCAACCAGCCGGGTCGGTGCATGAAATCACCGCCAACGGAAAACCCTGCTCCGTACGATCGGAAAACGGCCACCTGATCATTCAAAGACGTTGCCTGATAAAAGGGAGGAATGAAATCTCCATCCGTTTTCTGGCCGGAGAATCCTCCCTGAACCGGAACCGGGAATTCCTGTACACCCTGTTCGTCCCCGACAGGGCTTCTACCTGCTTTCCCTGCATGGACCAGCCCGATCTGAAGGCAACATTCTGCTGCAGCCTGGAAATACCCGCCCACTGGGAGGCCGTTTCGAATGCCCCCGAAAACCTGATTCTCTCACAGGGTGACAGGAAACGGATCGTTTTCAAGCCCACCCATCCCCTTCCCACATACC
>DQWH01000168.1 GCA_011042635.1 Bacteroidota bacterium
ATCAGGGGTTTGTTTTGCAGGTGTTCCGGTGACAGCAAAGGTTCCAGTTCCAGTTTGATCTGTTCCATTTTTTTCAGGGAATATGTTACAAATGTACGATTCGTTCGGTAGCTTTTTCAAGAGTCCCGGCAGGAGAACACAGGGATATTCTGATATATCCTTTCCCCTGTTGTCCGAAGACAGAGCCCGGTGTAATAAAAACCAGGGCATGCTCAAGCAGCCGGTCGGAAAATACCCTGTCATCGGGATCAGGACCCGGCAACCTTCCCCACAGAAACATTCCCTGCTGGGAAGGGACAAAGTCAGCCCCCAGGGTATTCATGAGGCTTTCGGCCACCCTGCGCCGTTCCGTATAAATCCGGAAAAGTTGCTCATACCAGGCATCGCCCAGTCGCAGAGCTGTGGCAGCCGCCCGCTGCACGGGCAGAAACATCCCGCTCTGGTAATTGCTGCTGACCAGCAGAATTTCCCCAATTTGCTTTTCGTGGGCAAGAATGAAACCGATCCTCCATCCGGCCATGTTGTGCGATTTGCTCAGGGAGTTCAATTCCAACACCCCGGGTTCGGGTCCATGCTCCTGGAATATGCTGAGCGGGCGATGATTCAGGATGAAACTGTACGGGTTATCGTTGCAGATCAGAATATGATGCTTTCTGCCAAAGTCCCTCAGTTTTCTGAAAAATTCCCTGTGGGCCGGGCTGCCTGTGGGCATATGCGGATAGTTCACCCACATCATTTTCACTTTTTCCAGCCCTTCTTCTTCCAGTTCTTCCAGCCGGGGCATCCACCCGTCCTGCTCACTCAGCCGGTAAATCCTGGGAATACCTCCCGCCATACGGGTAAGTGCAGAATAAGCCGGATACCCGGGATCAGGAACAAAAACCTCATCACCCGGATCAAGATAAGCCAGCGAAATTTGCAGGATGGCTTCCTTTGAGCCCATAACAGGCAGAACATTCTTCTCGGAATCGAGAGAAATACCGAACCGCTTCGCGTACCAGTCAATAACCGCTTCACGTAGTTCGGGAACTCCCCGGTATGGCTGGTATCCGTGGGCCCCGGGCTCCAACGCTGTTTCCAACAGGGCCTTCAGCACCCCGGGATGGGGTGGCAGATCGGGACTGCCGATACCAAGGTTGATCACATCCAGTCCTTCTTCGTTCATGCGTCTGATCTGGGCCAGCTTGCCGGAAAAATAATATTCTCCCACACCGGATATTCTCAGCGCTTTTTTAAAATTTGTATCCATGTTCATACTCCGGATAAAAAAAATCCCGGGAAACACCCGGGACCAGTACTGCATGCATAAAAAAACTGCATTCCTGTTCCCGGTTTTCCGGCGGGTAGTAAAAAAAGTTATAATATGTGTTTCGATGCTTCATAAAACAAAAAATCCCGTCGGTCAGGACGGGATGCGATCATCTTTCATTATAATACAAAGTTTATCCCGTCCGTTTTTGCGGCACGAAATAATGATAATACGTAAATATATTCAAAGGTTGCATCATCTCCTGCATAACGGCATCAAACCTAATCAATCTTTTTTTTAGATCCAACAAGGAGTTCTGAAATTTTATTTTTTATTTCGTTGTACAGGAAATGGCGATATTTGCAATGGCCTTTTCCCCGGGGAAGCAAAGTTTATGACAAGAAAAGAAAGATACAATACTGTCCTGGCCTGGTTCAGGGAGAATCGTCCGGTAGCTGAAACCGAACTGGAATATTCCGATCCTTTCAGCCTGCTGGTAGCGGTTGTCCTTTCCGCCCAGTGCACCGACAAACGGGTAAATATAATCACGCCTCCCCTGCTTGAAAGGTTTCCCACTCCGGAAGCCATGGCTGCAGCCGAACCCGAAGACATATACCCATTCATTAAAAGCTGTTCTTATCCCAACAACAAGGCAAAGCACCTGTGCGGCATGGCCCGTAAACTGGTCAGCGATTTCGGGGGGCAGGTACCTTCCGATACCGTCAGCCTTCAATCTCTGCCCGGTGTAGGACGAAAAACGGCCCATGTGATTGCCTCGGTAGTATTCAAACAGCCCAAACTGGCCGTCGATACCCATGTCTTCAGGGTGACCAACCGCCTGGGGCTTGTAAAAGCCACCACCCCCCTGGAAACTGAAAAACAGCTGGTAAGGCATATACCCGAATCGCAGATCCCACTGGCCCATCACTGGCTCATTCTGCACGGCCGGTACATATGCCAGGCCAGGAAACCCCGGTGTGAAGAATGCGGACTCACCGGCGCCTGCCTGTATTATCAGAAGCTGTACAAGGAAAAAAACAGGTTATGAAGACCATATATCTCGATTACAATGCCACCACTCCGTCTGATCCGGAGGTGATCGATGCCATGAAACCATACCTTGACCGGTATTTCGGAAATCCTTCCAGCATGCACCGCTACGGAATAGAAACCCGGAAAGCCGTTGAAAAAGCCAGGGAACAGGTGGCAGCCCTTCTCCATGCCTCCCCTGACGAGATCATTTTCACCAGCGGAGGAACGGAATCAAATAATATGGCTATCAAAGGAATAGCCCTGGCACACGCATCCAGGGGAAAGCACATCATCACCACATCGGTGGAACATCCGGCTACCCTGGAAGTATGCCGCTACCTGGAAAATCAGGGATACAAAGTAACGTATGTAGACCCGGATGAAAAGGGAACGGTTCATGCCTCCGATCTGGAAAAGGCAGTACGACAGGATACCATTTTGCTGACCATGATGCATGCCAACAATGAAGTGGGAACCATACAACCGGTGGAAGAAGCCGGGAAACTGGCTGCCCGGCACGGCATTTTTTTCCATACCGACGCAGCCCAGTCGGCCGGGAAAATCCCGGTGGATGTGAACCGCATGAACGTGCAAATGCTTTCTTTGGCCGGCCATAAACTGTACAGTCCGAAAGGAATCGGAGCTCTGTACATCCGGAAGGGAACGGTACTGGAAAAACTGATCCACGGAGCAGATCATGAACGAAACCTGAGAGCGGGAACGGAAAATGTGCTGGAGATCGTGGGACTCGGCAAAGCCTGCGAAATTGCCCTTCGCGACCTGGAAAAGAACATGCGCCACATGCAACAAATGAGAGACAGGCTGATGCAGGGCATTACCGAACGCATCCCGGGGATACGGATCAACGGGGATCCTGCCAACGGGCTGCCCAATACCCTCAGTGTTTCCTTCCTGAACCTGGAAGCTGAAACCATCCTCTCGGGCCTGCCCGGGGTAGCCGCCTCGGCCGGAGCTGCCTGCCATGCGGAACACACCACGGTGTCACATGTGCTTCAGGCCATGCGGGTTCCCGATGAATACGCCCGCGGAACCATCCGCTTTTCCGTGGGCAAACCAACCACACAGGAGGAAATTGACACCGCCCTCGAAGCTCTTTCCGGGCTGGTCAACTCACTTCGTCCGGAAAAAACGGAACCACCCACCGGCACAGGCCAGGATATGAGCAACATCGCTCTTACCGCATTTACCAGCGGGCTGGGCTGCGCCTGCAAAATGCGCCAACAGGCTCTCGAAAAGCTTCTGGCCTCCTTCCCTGCATCGAATGATCCCCGGGTACTGGTCAACCAGAGTACATCCGACGATGCTACCATTTTCATGGTAAGTAAGGATATTGCCGTGGTGCAAACCCTCGATTTTTTCACTCCCATCGTGAACGATCCTTACCATTTCGGGGCCATTGCTGCTGCCAACGCACTGAGCGATATATATGCCATGGGGGGAACACCCCTTTTCGCGCTGAATATGGTAGGATTCCCTTCATCCAGACTGCCTGTGGAGGTGCTTGAACAGATATTGAAAGGAGCAACCGACAAATGCCTTGAAGCGGAAATAGAAATCCTGGGGGGCCATACCATCGACGATCCGGAACCCAAATTCGGACTTGTTGTCACCGGAACCGTCGATCCTATGCGTATTCTCAGAAACAACGGTTCCAGACCGGGAGATGTCATCCTGCTCACCAAACCCATTGGCACCGGCATCATTACCACCGGCATCAAAAGAAAGGCTGTCAGCCCCGAACTGGAAAAACAGGTCATCGGGCTGATGTCGGAACTGAACCGGAAGGCCGCCGAAATCCTGTCGCGATACCCGGTGAGCGCCTGCACCGATGTCACCGGTTTCGGACTACCCGGACATCTTTACGAAATGGTCCGGAACAACGGAACAGAGGCGGAAATTTTCTTCCGCTCGGTACCGCTGATCGAAGGAGTGGAAGCACTGGCCCGGGCCGGACTGATCCCGGGAGGTACCCGGAACAACCTGGCTTACCTGGAGGACCATATTATCTGGTCGCCCGGGATTTCCATGACAGAAAAACTGGTCCTGTGTGACGCACAGACATCGGGCGGTTTGCTTTTCACTCTGCCCGAAACGGAAGCAGAACAGGTAATCAGGGATTTACATTCGGCAGGAATAAAACGGGCCGGTATCATCGGAAGGATTACGCGGCAGGGAAAAGGCCTTATCCATGTAACGAAATGATGACCATGCAAAAACCGGGAAAGAATACCAAAAAGGATGATTTTTTCGATTTTTTTTACTTTTGTACGCTCGTTTCTATATATAGAAAACCATATGATGCGGTGATGCAGCTATGGGCAATTCACTCGAAATAAGTAAAAAATTTGCTAAAATCGGACTATCCACCACCATAGGAAGCGGCTTTAACCCCGATTTTTGCTTTGCACAACAAATTTTTTTCAACCGCACGGGCCTTTCGGGCAGAGCCCCTCACGAACATAACCACGCCCAAAGGACGTGGGTTTCTAAATGAAACAAAAAAAAAATGAGGCCAACCATAAAAAAAATGAATCCCTGGCAAGAAGATCCTCAGCTATATGACCTCCCGCATTTTCTTGACCTGCTATTCCTGCTCACACCGGAAGGCCGGATCGTTACAGCCAATCCTATGGTGCTGAGCCGTACGGGAAGGTCACACGCTGAGCTCGAAGGTGAGCCGTTCTACAGGATATTCCCAGATTATCAGCATAATGATATAAAAAAATGGCTGGAAAATCCTTCCGGGGAACCGGTTCCCGCCCTGTACCTGAAACTTGAAAGCGCAACCGGTGAACCCCTTTATCTTCACTGTTCCCAAACCGAAAGGACCTATCAGCAAAAACCTCATCGGCTGATCAGGGCCATTGAGGTAACGGAAGGCCTGTTCCCGGATACGGAAAAAAGCCTTGCCGAAGAAATGTTCTTCAAGGCTTTCCATTCCAATCCCGCCCTGATGGCCATCAGCAATTTCGAAAACAGTCAGTACATCGATGTAAACGAGAGCTTCCTGAAAAATCTGGGATACAGCCGTGACGAAATCATCGGGCACACTTCATCCGAACTTCAGCTGTTTGTCGACCTGGTACAGAGCGACAAATTCCTGAAAAAACTCAGGAAACTCAGCAAAGTGAGGGATTTCGAGGTCACCGTCAAAACCAGATCGGGGGAACCTCGCTACGGCCTGTTTTCTGCCGAAACCATCATGCTGCGCGGGCAGCCCTGCCTGCTGACCATTATCAATGACATTACCGACCGCAAGCTGGTAGAGGAAGAGCTGGAAATATCCGAACGACGGTTCCGTGAACTGGCCGAGATGCTGCCCCTGATGCTTTTCGAAGCCAGACTCGACGGGACCATCACCTTTACCAACCAGTTCGCATTCAAAACCACCCGGTATACCCCCGGGGACGTGAAAAAGGGGCTGTCCTTCTTCGATCTGATCGACAAAAAGGAACTTCCTGAGATCAGGAAAACATTAAAAAGGATCATCCGGCGGGAATCGGATGAAAACCCGCTGGAATGTACAGTCATCAGAAAAGACGGTACGGAATTCGCGGCACAGATTTTTATCAGTCTCATTTTCCATGAAAATAAGCCGGCCGGTTTCCGTGGCGTGCTGATTGATATTACCGAAAGAAAAAAAAACCAGGAGGAACTGGAAACCGAAAAAGCCTATCTCACCGAACTGATCGAAAGCGCCCCCGAAGCCATTGTACTGGTGGACAACGAAAGCACCATTCTTCAGATTAATTCGGAATTCGAAAGGCTATTCGGGTACACCCGGAAAGAAGCTATCGGGAAAAATCTGGACCGGCTGGTGACCCCGGGAAAGCACCTCAAACAGGCAGAAAAAATAACCAGCAAAATTGCCGGAGGGAAACGGATTGAACTGGAAACAAAACGGGTAAGAAAGGACGGAAGTCTGGTGGATGTGTCCATCCTGGGAACACCCATTATCGTCAACAACACCCAGATCGGTGTACTCGGTATTTACAGGGACATTACCCAAAGGAAAAAGGCTGAAACGGTGCAACGAATGGTTAACACCATTTCCAAGGCCGTGATCACCACCAAAAACCTCGAAGAGCTGTTCGTGGTGATCAAAAAAGAGCTCAGCAAGCTCATGGATACCAGCAATTTTTTCATAGCCCTGTATGATAAGGAAAACAACAGCATCAGCCTGCCCTTCTTCCGCGATGAAAAAGATAAATTCAATAATATTCCCGCCGGAAAAACCATTACCTCCTATGTCATCAGAACCCGGAAATCCGTCCTGCTGAAGGCTGCAGATATGAAAAAACTGGAGGAAGAAGGAAAAATTGAACTGGTGGGAACCAACTGCAAAGTATGGATGGGTGTTCCCCTGCGATCGAAAAAGGAGGTTATCGGCATCATCAGCCTGCAAAACTATCAGGATGCCAGTGCCTACAGCCGGGAAGACCTGGATATTCTCGAATTCATCGCCGATCAGATAGGGATTGCCATTGAATGGAAGAAAGCCGAATCGGAACTCCACAACAGCCTGGAAAAATACCGCGCCGTGGCCGAAACCACCATTGCCGGCATTGGCATTACCGATGCCGATGAAAACCTTACCTATGTGAATGCCGCTTTCGCGGAAATGCTGGGATACGACCCCACGGAACTCACCGGCAAAAATCTTTCGGCCATCACCACCCATGAAAAATACCAGTATTTCAGGGAACAAACGACAAAAAGAGTGTCGGGACTGAAAAGCCAGTACGAAACGACCTTCATCAGAAAAGACGGCACCCCGGTGGAAACCCTGGTCCATGCCTCCCCCCTGTTCGATGAATCCAGGCATTTCAGAAAAACTTTGGCGGTGATCATCGATATTTCCCGGCTGAAGGAAACCCAGGAAGAGCTTATCAGGGCCAAAGAAATTGCCGAAGAGGCCGCCCGGGCCAAGCAGCAGTTCCTGTCTACCATGAGTCACGAGATACGTACTCCGATGAACGCCGTGATCGGCATGACTCACCTGCTGCTGCAGGAAAATCCGCGCCCCGACCAGATGGAAAACTTACACTCGCTCAAGTTCTCCTCTGAAAACCTGCTGGTGCTGATCAACGACGTACTCGATTACAGTAAAATTGAAGCCGGTAAAATCGTATTCGAGGAAGTCGACTTCAACCTGCACAGTCTCCTGGAAGGTCTCAGGCAATCGTTCGTTTTTCAGGCCTCCGACAAGAATATTCAGATCGAATGCCACATAGAGCCCGATGTGCCGAAAATCGTGATCGGCGATCCCGTAAGGCTGAATCAGGTGCTGATTAATCTGATGTCGAACGCCATGAAATTCACCGAACAGGGAAAGGTGTCGCTTTCGGCCAGGGTGGTCGGATCCGATAAAAAGATTACCCGTATTGAATTCTCCGTATCCGATACGGGCATCGGGATATCGCCTGACATAATCGGGGAAATATTCAACAGCTTCGTACAGGCATCACCCGATACCACCAGAAAATATGGCGGAACCGGCCTGGGACTGGCTATATGCAAACAGCTTCTTCGCCTGAAACATTCCGACATCCATGTGGAAAGCGAACCGGAAAAAGGCGCCAGGTTCTATTTCATCCTGGCATTTATGAACAGTACACTGAAGCATATCACCGATACCGATGATATAGGAAAGATCAGCTATAAAAAGCTCAATGGGAAAAAGGTGCTCCTGGTGGAGGACAATGAGATCAACCGGCTGGTGGCTTTTAAATTCCTCAGGAAATGGGGCGTGGAGGTCACCGAGGCAGGGAACGGAAAAGAAGCTCTGGAACACCTGAAAAAAAATGCCTTTGACCTGGTGCTGATGGACCTGCAAATGCCGGTAATGGACGGCTATGAAGCTACCCGGCTTATTCGTTCGTCCATGCCAAACGGCAAAACGATTCCCATCGTGGCCCTTACGGCCTCCATTATGAACGAAGTGCAGGAAAAGATCTTAACATCAGGGATGAACGACATCATCCTCAAACCCTTTAATCCCGGCGAGCTTTATTCGAAAATCGTGAAAGTCCTCGAAACATGAGAACACGGATCCGGACATACCTGCTGTTTCTGTTCCTGGTCACAGCCTTTACCGGACCACTCTATCCTCAGAAAATCAACCGGCTTCCCCCTCTGAACCAGACTATTCTGGAATATGTGGAAAGTGTGGTTGGAACCCGGGTCGACCGCGGAGAATGCTGGGACCTGGCCAGACAGGCCCTGGACCGCAGCGAAGCCAACTGGGACGGCCGGTACCGTTTTGGCAGGGTAATCAGGCCCAAAAGGGAGGAAGTTCTGCCAGGAGATATTGTTCAGTTTGAAAAAGTGGTGATACGATACACCATAAACCATACCACCTACACGGAAAATTACGATCATCATACCGCCATTGTATACCGGGTAAAAGGAAAAGGCCGGTACGAACTGGCGCATCAGAATACCGGGTTTTCGGGAAGAACAGTAGGGATCAGCCCCCTCAACCCGGACCATGTGATCCGGGGGAAAATCACCTTCTACCGTCCGGTATCCGAATAAAAGAAAAACACCATGATACAGAAAACCTGGGAACTGACAGGGAAAAAAGCCCTGATCACCGGAGCCACCAGAGGGATCGGAAGAGCCATCCTGGATATATTTCTGGAACTCGGATCCGACGTGTTCCTGATAGCCAGGAACCCTCAGGACATTCGCCATCTGACAGACGAACTCGCCGGTAAATACTCCGTGGAAGGAATGGCAGCCGATGTTACCGTTCCCGGCGAACGCAAAGCCCTGGTGAGTATGCTGGAAGAAAAATGGGGCCGGCTGGATATCCTGGTCAACAATGTGGGGATGAATATCAGAAAAAAAGCCATGGAATACTCCGAAGAGGAAATTCGGCAAATCATGGATACCAACCTGTATTCCGCATTCAGCCTGGCCCGGGAAGCTCACCCCCTGATGAAACGGTCGGGTCGGGCCAGTCTGGTCAACATTTCTTCCGTGGCCGGGTTAGCACATATCCGCACCGGCGTGGTATACGGAATGACCAAGGCGGCAATGGTCCAGATGACCCGTAACCTGGCGGTTGAATGGGCCACCCACGGGATCAGAGTCAATGCCGTGGCTCCCTGGTATATTGACACTCCTCTGGCCCGGCAGGTACTGAAAAATATGGATTATCTACAGGAAGTACTGAAGAGAACACCGATGAAGCGGATCGGAAAACCCGAAGAAGTGGCTGCCGCGGTAGCCTTTCTGTGTATGCCGGCTGCATCCTACATCACGGGACAAACCCTTGCGGTAGACGGAGGATTCAGCATTTACGGGTTCTGACATGGCCTCACCGGCAATGTTCCTGCAACAGAAGCACGGCCTCCCTTTCACCCAGACGGGCTGCCTTGTTCCAGTCGTAACAGGCCCCCTCCCGGTCATTCATCGAAAGGCGCACCTGGCCGCGGTTCAGGTAAACGCGGCTTATGTTCGGATCCAGATCAAGGGCCTGTGAAAAATCCTCATAGGCATTCTTCCACGTTCGCGTGGCCATATAGGCTTCGGCCCGGTCGATAAAAAATTCCGGCCTGCTGCGATCCAACTCCAGATTGCGGTTGAAATATTCCAGTGCTTTCAAGGCCTTCCCCGCCTCCAGCATGGTTCGGCCCGCCTTTCTGATCAGTTCTGTATCACGGTCCCTGAACGACAATACCTCATCATAATCTCTTTTGGCCTGCTCGTACCGGCCCATGGACGCCAGGACACCGGCCCGGTCGACCGGCAGGCTGAGGTCGTTCGGATCGGCCGATACGGCCCGGTTCAGGTCGTTCAGCGCGGATGGAAGATTGCCCGTATGGAAATAAAACAGTCCCCTTTCCCTGAAGAAGAAAGGCTTTCCGCCCGATTTTGCCAGTGCGGTGGTATAATCTTCGGAAGCAGCCCGGTTGTTGGAAAGACGCTCATGGCAGCGGGCCCTGACAAGGTACAGACGGGCATCGTCCATTCCCTGCCGGATAGCATCATCGGCCACCTGCAGGGCCTCACTGTAAATACCCCGGGAATACAGGTATTCGGCTTCAGTAAGCACCTCATCGGCTTCACCATACCAGTCATTTTGCCAGAGCGAAACCCACAACCTGGTTCTTTCCAGGCGGCGAAAGGCTTCATCGGTCATGATTTCCTTTCTCGGAAGCTTATCCCGGGATCCCAGATAGGTCCTGAGCGAAGCGACCGCCAGGGAATCGTTTCCCGTCAGGGCATAATACCTGGCCCATTCATAGGCAGCCCGGGCTGGATCCAATGATTCCAGTTTTTCCAGGTCACCGGCGGCATCGTCCATGCGGTTCAGGGCCATACAGGCCCGGGCACGCAGCCGGTAAACCTCCGCCAGTTCCTTTCCTGCCTCTTCGGCCCGGGTCAACTCGTCCAGGGCCTGCTCGTATTCGGAACGTTCCATTTCCAGCATGCCCCGGATCAGGGCATCGTTCCGCTCCTGCGGAAATACGGCTGCCGGTCTGACAAGACCTGCCAGCATCATCAGTAACAGGATCAGGCTCCTGCATGTGCAGAATGACGGGTCATTTTTCCACATGAATCGGCGGATTTTTTTCGGTAAACACGTAAACGAATCCCACCATATTCCGTACTTCCTCCCCTGTGAGCCGTTGCTCGGTCACATCACAAATATAATAGTACACTCCCGGGGAAACGATCTTTCCGGTATTCTTGATCTGCCCGTTCCAGATAAATTCCGAAGGATCATCGTACGATTCCTCAAAAACAAGTTCCCCCCAGCGATTGAATATCTGAATATCTACCGCCTTGACAAAGCGGTAGGCTTTCGGCCGGAAGAAATCATTGTCCCCGTCATTGTTCGGACTGAACACATTGGGTAGTTCAAAATAGGAACACTCATCAATGCATATGCGGGCCGACAGAGCACTTTCATTTCCGAAAGAGTCGACTGCCGTCATGGCATAACATCCGGCCATGGTTTCCTCCGGAAAGTGATGAAAAACGGTGGTTGCCCGGTCGTCTACCGTTCCAATCGGCTGCAGGGTACCGTTGTACAGCGGTGTATAGAACAGATTATATTTCACAATGTCTTCCCCGCATTCTCCCTCAGGAATAGCCCACCGGAGCACGTTGTAAAAACTGTCGCAAACAGAATAAACGGTCAGTTCGGGCGGACAGGGTGGTTCCAGGTCCACCGGAGTGCCACAGTTTTCATGGGAAAAATTGATCAGTGAATCGGGGATCCCCGGCTGATTGTACGTGCCGATGCTTTTGGCCAGGTAGCAGTAATTCACCCCGTTGGCCAGGCCGGAATCCACATACACCGAATCGGAAACCACCCCGATGGAGTCGAACAGCAGGGTGGAGTGGTTCTGCCGGTAAACCACATACCGGGTATTCAGCCAGGGGACGTTTTTCCTGAAAAAGATTTTCATCTTGTTATCCCCCGGCACCATTTGCAGGAAGAGGCTGGAAGCGGTGCCTGGCTCTCCGATCATGAAGCGGTTGCCGGGTTCGTCGTTGTATAATTCAACCCGGTAATGGTATGCCACATCCTGTGTATTGATGTTCAGGTCGTTATAAGTAGTATCTTCCAGATCGGCCGTAGTAAAGCTGTGTATCTGGTCAAAATCGGTCCCCCATATTCCTTCGGCCCGGTAAATACGGTACTCATAGGGCCCGTAGGCAGGAATGGTATCCAGGTCACGGGGTTTTACCCAGGCAAGATAAATACTGCCGGCAGCCGGATCGGTATCGGTCACACTCACATTGGTTATGACCGGGGTTCCCTGCACCAGAATACCGCATGCTTCATTGGAGGCTATCCCGGGGGTTCCGTCGGGGTAAACGGCTACCACCAGATAACAGTAATCCGTACCCTGCAGTAGTCCGTTGCCGTTATTATCATCTATAAAAACGGTATCCTGCCATGAAGAGGTACTTCCGATCTTTTGATAACCCAGGTACGACGGCACCCCGTATTCGCATGAATCGGGTGTATAGTCCGTACTGCCGATCCTGCGGTACACATCATAGCCCACCACATTATCGCATGCACACGGGGACCATTTCAGCAGGATCGACCGGTGGGAGGGAATGGCCTCCAGAGGTCCGGTTGGTGGGCCGATCACCCGTATATTGACGTTGTCGATATCCGCCAGGGAAATATCCTCGTTCACATCTTCCGCTTTCACCAGCCAGTTGTACGGAACTCTCCGTACATGGCTGCACGTGGTCTGCCACTCAAAGCGGGATGTCACTGTTCCCGAATCGGAAGAAACCATGGTAAAAACAGGCCGTGATTCGGAAACCTGGTACACTCCTCCCGTATCCCAGTGGGTGATCATATCGTTGTTGGGATCGGTAGCCGTCACTTCGAAACTGATGAAATCCCCGGCCACCACACACAGATCGTTCAGTGGCCCGTTCACCGGCGGATCGTTCTCGGTCTCGTACACGTCGATCTGCATATCCCGGTGGATGGTCCCTATTTTTATGCCGTTCCGCCATTCGTCAATATTCATGGCCACATTGTAGATGCCCCGGTCGAATTCGCCGTCTTTTTGCCATTCCTTCACGGGATTTTTCCATACCAGGTCCCCCGTCACTTCATTGACATAAAAGGTATCGCTGGCTGTCGGAAACGTATAGTTCGAAATGGGTTCTCCCCCCTCCCGGGTACAGATGGCCAGACTGTATGTCAGGCTGTCGCCGTCAGGATCATAGGCTGCCGGGTTGTGGATGAAAAGATGCCCTACGGCTGCCTTGTCATACGGCGGGTTCAGTAAGACAGGCGTGTTGTTCTGCCCTACCTGGGGATTCACCAGCAGAATGGTCTTGATGGAAAACACCACATTCACCGAACTGGGAATGTTGATCACCCCGTAGTTCCGGTTGGGATCTTCCACCACCACCTCGTAAACACCCGGCCCGGGGAATGTGTGGGTAGCCTTGTAGGTGTTTTTCTGATAATCGTTAGGCAAGATGAGCGGAGGAGGTATCCGGGGAGCAATAGAAGTGGTATTGTCCCCCCACTGCACTTCCAGCTGGCTGCGATCGGCCGGACTTTTCGTATAGGTATAGGTGGTAATGGTAAACTCGAAAGTAAATCCCGATAACTGCCGGTAGGTGATCTCCCCTGCCCGGTTATGGGTTGAAAAACCCTGGGTAACCGGAATGAGCCACAGCATGGCGGAAACCAACTTTATTTTATGCATTTTCATAGGCTGAACCAGTTCATTTCAGGTTAACACGGGTTTCCTGCATCTGATGGGAAAACCGGTACCCTCTCTCAAAAGAATCCACTCCCAGGATCACCAGGTTGGTCTGGTCGTGGAACATGTCGAGCAAAATCCTGTTTACAATAAGCAGCTCCGCCGGATTCCTGATCGAAGAAGTTTCATATTCCAGCCATACCGCCTCTTCATTGTTTTTCATACCGGTAAAAACCAGGGAAAGATCCTTTTTTCCGTTAACCTGTATGCCAAAGCTTTCGCTGATATACCTCGTGATCACCTGCCGGTCGTTTTTCTGCTCCCAATCCAGGCCGGGATCGAGAGCATATCCGTATTTTTTCAGGATAATATCCATGAAATCGTCGGTAAATACCTTGAAGGATATGCGGAATTTCCCTGACTCCCCATCGTATTCAATGTGGGTGACCGATACGTGTACCGGATGGGCCAGAAAGACCTGAAAAAACAAAATCCACAACAATCCCTTCAGCATATTCCCCGGAGTTCCTTAACCTTCTGTTCATCCAAAATTACAATAATTTATTACAACTTGGGAACCGGCAAGGGAAATTCGGAGAAAAGGGGGGGAAGCGGTGGTCATGCGGTGGGGAAGCAGTTGTCATGCGGTGGGGAAGCAGTGGTCATGCGGTTGTGAAGCAGTTGTCATGCGGTGGGGATGCGGTGGTCATGCGGTGGAGAAGCGGTTGTCATGCGGTAGGGAAGCAGTTGTCATG
>DQWH01000139.1 GCA_011042635.1 Bacteroidota bacterium
AAAATAATCAGGGTAATGGCCGCCGTAAACTGCCCCATGATAAGCGCTTTCCGGAACAGAGCCCCTCCGTAACCCGGAGTTTCACCCGTAGACATGATCCGCAGGGGAGGAAATCTTCTCAGATAGAAAGCCGGGTACAGGCCGGCCAGCACTCCCAGAAGCACCGGACCGGTAACAAGCACCGCCATCACCCATGGCCGGACAGGCCAGAGGGAAAGATCCATCCGCACCAGGGAGGAGAAAAAAGGCAGGGTCATGCTAACCAGCGCCAGGGCCAGGAGGGTGGACAGGCAGGTGATCAGCACACTTTCGGCCAGATGCTGGATCATCAGGCGCCTGCCCGAGGCTCCCAGGGTTTTTCTCAGCCCGATATCCAGGGTCCTTTCCGTTGACTGGGCCGTGGAAAGATTGACAAAATTCACCACCGCCAGCAACAGAATGATCAGGGCGATACCCATGGCCACGTACACATGGGCCCGGTTCCCGTGCTGAAATCCGTCGTAACTGACATACGAATTGAAATAGATCTGATCCAGACGAGTCAGGATGAATTCCGGTTTTTCCTCTACCGGTATGTTCATATTTCTGGAAAGAAAATCATACAACCCGCGGTTGATCTTATCCACCAGCGCTTCCGGATCGGCACCCGGCTTCAGCAGCAGCAACATATTGTAATTCCACCTCACAAAACTTTCCAGCCAATGCGGGTCATTGAAGATGGTGGTGATATACTGCATGGAGATCACCGCATCGGCTTTGATGCTGGAATTGGTAGGCGGATCTTCCATCACTCCATCAATCTGCAGGCTGTAACGGTTATCCATCATGATCTGTTTTCCCACCGGATTTTCAGTACCGAAGAGCTTTTCCGCGGTGGACCGGGACAGCACAATACGATCGGGTGCCTCAAACACGCCACCGGAGGAAGCGGTTAACGAAAAACTGAATATTTCGAAAAACGACCGGTCGGCCAGCCAGATATGCTCCAGTTTGATATGCTTCTGCTCGTATCCCAGCAATCGGCCGGAGACCGTACCCTCACACATCCGCACACAGTTTTCCACTTCAGGAAAATGTTCCAGAATAAAGGGACCGAATGGCCCCGGGATATTGTGTATCTGCGGCCGTTCCAGGCGGTATATCCTGTCGGCATTTTCATGAAAACGGTCGGTTTGCAGCACTGTCTTCACATACAGGCCAATAAGTATAAACAGGGCAATGCTCACGGCAAGTCCAAGCACATTGATAAAGGTGAATAAACGGTAACGTGTAAAAAAACGAAAAGCGGTAACAAAAAAATTCCTGATCATGGCCAGAACCTTTTTTGAATGGTTGTGTTTAAATAGACACCTCGGGAAAATGATCTGCTGCATCTTCCGGTATGCAACATAAATTTCCCGTCAGGACCATTCGATAATAACCACCATCAAATACATGTGAAAAACAGACAGGAGAAACGGTGAACGGCCGGTTTCTTTCAGATTTCAAATAATCCCTTTCCGGCGAGCCATGTGGAGAATGCTGAACGAGAGGCGTGGAAAGAATCTTTTCATAAAGGAAAGGAACTTCCCGTAGAAAGACGGGTTAACCCGGTATCGGCGGCGGGCCAGCTGCCGGATAATGCTCCGGGCAACCTTCTCACGGGAAACATAATCCATTTTCCCCACGTATACTTCTTTCTTCCGCACCAGCCGGGAACGGGTATCCAGAATGGTTTTCCCTTCCTCGTTTTCAGTAAAACTGATATAAATAATGCCTATATATACGCCGGTATCTGTCATTTCCAGCCGTAATGATTCGGCCAGGGCAGTAAGGCTCATTTTGGAGGCGCAATAGGCAGAAAACTGAGAAAAACCCATCAGGGCCGACACACTGGATATAAATAAAATACTTCCTTTTGATACCCTGATATGCGGAAGAGCCGCCAGGGTGGGATACACTGCACCCAGGTAGTTTGTTTCCATGGTCATCCGGTACACATCGGGATGCAGGTCGGCGGCTTCTCCCTTCATGGACAGACCGGCCATATTGACCAAGATATCGATCCGCCCGTAGTGGTCGAGCACCTCCCGGATCATCCGCTCACAATCATCCGGAACCGTCACATCGGCGAGTACGCCCTTCACTTCCACCTGTTCCAGCCGCATTTCCTCTTCCAGGACCTTCAGCCGGTCAGGTGTACGACCGTTCAGCACCACCCGCGCCCCCATCTTTCCGAGCTGCCACGCCAGGGTCTTCCCGATGCCGCGGCTGGAGCCGGTGATCAGAACTACTTTGTTCCGAAAATATGTACTTTCTTTTTTACGCATCCCGGTACAGAAATCAAATATACTAATTATCAGAATATTCGCTTTTCCTGTCGATCCAATTGTTTGTCCATGAAAACGCATCCCGCTGAGAAATATTTTCTTCCCTTTAATTCCCGTTTATGCCGATTCCTGTGTATTTTTGAACCAGATAACCTGTTCCATGAATAAAGAACCGACCCTCTGGGACCAGGAAGAGAAGCATCGCTGGATGGATTTCCGCGAAGCCCGCGCCCATGCCCGCTCCCTGCGGCTGAAAGGAAGGGATGAGTGGAAGGAGTACGTAAAACAGCACGGACCCGAGCTTCCGGGCAACCTGCCACTGCAACCCGACGAGGCATACCGCCACCTGGGATGGAAAGGCTGGAACGACTGGCTGGGGATAACGGAAGAAAAAGAGAAACCGGTCCAGGCAGATCCCGGACCCACAACCGGATCATCCGGGCCAGATCTATGGGAAGCCTCCCCCGCCAATCCTTACCTGCCTTTTCCCGAAGCCAGGGAAAAAGCCAGGGAACAGGGGTTCGAGTACAAGGAAGAGTGGGAGGCCTATGCCAAAGGCCTGTTCCGGAACCGTCCCCCTCTGCCGGAAGGAGTTCCTCCCGATCCGGAAAAAACTTACAAGCATACTGGCTGGAAGGGCTGGACCGACTGGCTGGCCCCTCCGGAAAAAAGAAAGGATTACTCCCCGTTCCACCATGCCCGGGAATTTGTTCGCAGCTGTAGGCTGAAAAGCAAAACGGAATGGATAGAGCAGGCATCGCACATACAGGAATCAGCCAGAGCATACGGTCTTCTGATACCCATCAAACCACACCTGGAATACGAAGGCTCGGGCTGGGAAAGCTGGGAAGACTGGCTGGGAATAACTATTGAATACAGATCATTCTACGATACCCGTCAGTATGTTCATACCCTGGAACTGAAAACCAGGGAAGAATGGTTTTTGTATTGCCAGGGGCTGTTGGTTTCAAACCCCAGAAAGCCACGCAACATTTATGCCTATCCGGATATAGCCTATAAAGAGGAAGGCTGGCAGGGATGGGATGACTGGCTGGGGAATGTGCGTTACGGATAGGGGGATTCAATGAGACTATCCATCTGCAAGCAAAGCGAAGGGGATGGATTATCGGACTATTTTATTACCAGCTTTCCCCGGAATGTACCGTGTGGGGTCCGGATTTCCAGAATGTACAGGCCGGGGGTCAGAAAGGAAAAATCGCACCGGCGGGAACTCCGGACGGCAAGGGGTTCCTCATGCAGCAAAACGCCGGTAAGACGGTATATTCGAAGAACGCCTTCCTTTTCCACCCTGACGGGTAGTGAAAAACTGACCGCGCCTGCAGTGGGATTCGGATAGAGAAAGACGGTGCCCGGATGATCTGAGGCCGATCCAGTCCCCCCTGAAACATCCCACACGGCCTCCACCCACTCCGGTCGGTCTATGAAAGGGTTCCGGTTTCCCTGTATCTCATATACCGCCTCATTCCGGGCCGTTTCCTTTTCGCTCACCGGATCGTTGTGGTGCCATTCCAGCAGCATGTCAAGCGCCCAGGGAAGGGGCTCGGCGCCGCTGGTCATATCGCTGCCGGGCCAGGTGCTGTCTTCCGTGTAATATCTTACCGCCATATAAAAGTATGTGCGGGCCAGGTCGCCCTTGTAGGCATCAACGGGCTCGAATACGGTGCCGGTGTAGCCTTCCACCGATGAAGCACCTACCCGGCTTCCGTTCAGGGAAGTCCACGAAGGATGTTCTGTTTCTCCGTAGGGATGATTACTGCGCCGGTTGTTCACATATCCGTCGGTGGGATATATATGGAACAGGTCGGTATACATGGGCTCCACATCTCCTCCGAACCAGTTTTTGGGAAAGGAGTGTTCCCTGTTGTAACAATCTCCTTCCCCGGCATAATTCCCGCACTGATCGGTTCCGAATTCATACACATACGGGTTTTCGCCGTCCGGATTGTCGGAATACATATCCCAGATGGTCCCGTCGGAGCGCCGGTCGGTGTGGTAAAAATGATCCCACAGTTCCGCATAGCCAGCCACGGCATGATCATCGATCAGTTCATGCAGGGCCTGTTTCAGTTCGGCGCCCGTAAGGCCCTCGGCGGGAGCATAATACCCTTCCGGCTGGGAATGAAGGTTCCCGGTCGACAGGAAAACAACAAGGGCTATATAAACAGCCCGGGCATTCATTCCGAATTTTCTTCAATCAGTATATTATCAATCTGCCAGGTAGTAGTCCGATCACTGGCCGTTCCATCAGGGTCGGCACCAGTATATTTGAAAGCAATATAAACGGGGCTTTTATATGCAGAAAGATCAATGTTCCCGGAGGAAACAAACGCGCTGTAACCGACTGAAGGTCCGTTGGCCAGGGCGGGATTCAGGTCGGTCCAGGTGTAGTTCCACGGACTTCCCGATCCGTCGTAGTCGGTCGAGATCAGCACCTCGAGGGTGGCTCCGTTGTGATATCCGGTGGCGGTTTCGAAGGTCAGCACCGGCGCCGTGGCATTACTCAGGTTCACCACCGGCGTGATGAGCCAGCTGATCATTTCGCTCAGTTCCGAGCCGTATGCCGTAGCCTGAGCGTAAGTATTTCCACCATACTCCCTGGCAATCCAGGTACGGTCGCCGGCTTCCAGGGGATTGGTCCAGCCACCGAGGGTCGTGATTTCATCATAATTTTCAACGGATTCGAAATCCTCATTCAAATATTCCCCGGCCGTTCCCCCGCATCTTTCCCCTGTCATATCCAGATCGGCGGGATCCGCAACAATCAACTGCGGGGTGTTGTATACGGAAACCACTCCCCGGAAGGTGCCGTTGCCGGCCGGGAGGGCATGGCCTGCGAAGGTGGCTTCATTGCGCGTGAATACTGCCACTTCGGAGACACAATCGGTAAGGGTTTTGCTTCCTTTGAAAGAGCCACCTTCTTTGAACTGGACGCCTGCTATTTCCACATATTCCGCCACATGCTCCCCGGCAAGCACCTGCGGAATGGTCACGGTTACCGGTTCAGGCATACCCGCGGAAAGATCGATCAGTTCCGAATGCGTCGCCAGATCCACCTCCCCGAACTGCAGCAATCCGTTGTATTCGGTAAGAGTCAGGCCCTCGCAGAGCACTTTTACTTCCGAACCGCTTGCCAAAGTGTTATTCCCTGAAATGGTCAGGGTAATCCCTCCCGTACCGTCCTGCAGGTAGGCAATGAAATCGGGAATGTTATTCAGTTCCGGGGTAAGCGTGACGATGCCCTGAATGTACACGGCGGTATCCAGGGTCAAGTCCTGCCCCTGGTACATGGCACGCAGATCGGCTATGCTGACGGGTTCCACGCGTGGCATGGGTGGTACGACCGGCTCGCGGTCGCAGGCCAGGGGGAAAACCAGCAGGATCCCTCCCAGTATGGTTAGTAAGCCTGTTGAATATTCTCTGTTCATTTCTTTTATTTTCCTGTGGTTATATTGACATTATCAAGCCTGTAACTGGTGGATTCGGTGGCGCTTCCCGTATATTTAAAGGCTATTACGGCATTCTGTCCCGCTGCCACCGGCAGGTCGATATTCCCCGAACTGACAAAGGCGTGCGCGGGAGTAGATGAGTCGGCCAGGGTACCCGACAAGGGGACCCAGGTAGCCGAGTAGAAATTGGTGCCGTTATAATCGGCAGATACCAGCACTTCCAGGGGATGGTTCCCCGGCTCATGCTCCCAGTAGGCCTGAGCGGACTGGAACGTCAGGACTTTCTGTGTGGAAATGGTAACCGGGCGAGTGATCAGCCAGATTTCCAGATATTCCAGACCCGATCCGTACCCGGTGGCCTGGGCATAACTGTTCCCCGAGTATACCTGGTTCCTCCACAATCTGTTTCCCACGATCATCAGGTTCTGCCAACCGTCGATCAGTATATCTTCATCGTCGGAAAAGCTTTCAAAATCTTCGCTCAGGGTTTCCACCGGCGTGCCCAGCTCCTGAGCATTCTGAATGCATCGTTCCCCGTCGAGAAGCACTTCCGCAAAATCGCGGATAATAAGCTGGTAGTCGTCATTGAAAACCGTCACAATACCCGTAACGGACCCGTTCCCCTCGGGAAGCGGGTCGCCGGCAAAGGAAGCATACCCGCTGGTCCGTACTATGATCTGGTTCCCGTCGCAATCCTCGAGGTAGCGGTTAGCAGCGGCCGGCGGATCGGCCAGGGGATCGGCCCAGGTTTTCCCCAGTTCATAAGAAGCGAACTGCACGCCGTGAAACTGAACCAGCCGGCCCGGGTACTGATCGTTCTTCACCTGCTGGATGCCCACCTGCGCAGGCGAAAAGGAATGGTTGATGGAAACTTTCACCATTCGCCGGTCCTTGTTGAAACCCGAAACACGGTAATTCCCGCTGTTATCGGTATAGGGCACATCCCCCAGCTGGATAAAATTCCCGTAATCGCCCAGGTACAGGTCTTTCACATGTATGATGACTGAATCGCCCAGGTAAAAACCGCCGGTAGACAGGAACTTCAGCAAAATTCCTCCCGAAGCATCCTCCAGGTATCCTTCCTTGTAAAGGTTCCCGTTCACCTTATCGCTTCCGATCACCACCCCGGTTATGGCCCAGTCTTCAGTGATCTGTACGGGGGTACGCTCATACCAGGGTTTTGAAAGTTCTTCCCTGTATAGGTCTTTCACCTGTGAAATGGGAACAATGCTTCCGTATTCGATCGGAGTAAACGGGGGTTCTTCATCGAATTTGTCTACGCAACCGTTCAGGAATAAGATTGTGGTAAGAAATATCCCCGTAATATATCGTATGTCCTTCATAATCTTCATTTTATCTTTCATGTCGGTTACAACTTAGAACCTGACGCTCAAATTGAGGAAATAATTGAATCCGTAGTAGTAATAGTATTTGGGAGGAAACTGATCAGGATCTTCCGGATCGAAGCGGTACTGCTCAAAACCGCCGGTAATGAATTCCGTATTATTGGTCAGGTTGCTCAGGTTAAACGAGAGGTTGATATATAGATTATCCAGGTACCAGGTTTTGCCGACAAAAGCATCTAGCAGGAATCCCCCGGGTTGTTTCTTCATCACCTCCCAGTAAGGATAGTATCCGTTTTCATCCTGCACGCGCGATACCGGGTTGAAATCAATGTAGATATGGTCATAATAACTTCCGGTAATTCCCGCCCACCAGTTGCTCGCAGAACTGTATTCCAGTCCGGCCGCCAGCGCTGTCTGCGGGGTACCGTTCAGCCTGAAATATTTCACCCACACCTCATCCGATCGCAGCACTTCGCTGTTATTGTCCTGTGTAATGGTAATGGAAGGATTGCTTACCCAAAGGTACTGGCCCAGGGCCGCTACCGTGCTCAGGGTAAAGGAAGGCGACAGCTTGAATTCCGCCCCGTATTCTATTCCGTAATGTTCCCGGTCGATCCCGGTCATGGAATGGTTTACAAAAGAACGGAGCTCATCGTGGTAGAAGCTGGCCACTTCGGTCAGGTCTTCAAACCGGGTGTAGTAGGCTGTGAGCCTTCCGGTAATAAAAGGCATCCGGGCATAATAGGAAACATCGGCCGAATAGATCTTTTCGGTAGTCAGTCCGGGAGTCACGCTGTTCCGGGTACGGGGCGACAGGAAAGAAGACCTGAAAGTAGGTGGATCACTGCTGAACAGGGCGTTCAGCCGGAAAATATGCCTTCCGGTAAGTTTATACTCCGCTCCCGTTTTAACTCCGAAGGTTGTGAAGTTCAGTACTTCCGATTTCCCGTAGGAATTGTCGGGAAACAGGCCTTTCCGTGTATGCCCGTCTCTCCACAGGGAGGTGCTCGTAACATTCCCGCCAAGGTAGAGGGTTAGCCGGTTGGTGGTATACCGGGCCAGGCTCCACAGGGAAAACTGATTCTGATGCGACGAATAGTTGTGATTGTAGATATCCCCTTCCCTGACGATCCGGTTGGGATGGTTCAAATCGTTCTGAATGGCATCGGGATCGTCGGGGAAATCCCTTTCGGCAAACTGGTCGATATCCACCCAGAATTCACCCCCCAGCAGGTCTTGCACCACATTGAAATTCTTTCCGCGATAGATATCTGCAAACAGCCCCCCGTTGAGGGTCCATTTACCCATGGTATGGGACGCCTGTGTATGGAACTGGAACTGGGAAATATCGTTCCTGCGGTCTTCCAGAATGTATTTTGAGCGGTATCCTGTCACGGTATTACCTGTAATGCCATCCACATTCTCCACCGATACCAGGTTATTCCAGTTAGCCTGGTACAGAGACAGCCAGTTGATCTGTGAAACGGAAGGATCGGACCAGTTTTCGGCAATCCTTTCCTGGTCGGCCGGATCGTCGTAAAAGCTGGGTAGTTTCCTCCAATAATCGGGGCGTGGGTCTTCCGCATCGTACCAGTTCAGGGCGGTATAACCTCCTTTCCCGAACCAGTACCCGGCAGTGGTGCTGATGCGGGTGTTCTCATCCACTTTCCATTTGTGGTTCAGAGTGATCAGGGGCTTGTTCGATGAACGGGTCCGGGAATTTCTTTTTCCCCCGTTCTGGTAGCCCCAGTATGGGTTGTAATAATTGGATCCGACCAGATCGTATGCTTCCTGGGTAGATCCCCCGTCTACTCCCCTGTTGTAAATGGCATCGAGTGCCGTGATATTCAGGGTATGGCGGTCGTTGATCCTTTTCTCGGCAGCAAAGAACAGGCTGTGAGCATCATAAAAAGTGCCTTCCGCATATCCTTCCTGGCTCCATCTTCTGGAATACGAACCGGTGAATGCCCAGTTATTTTCCAGCAGACCGGTGGAATATGTAACCATCAACCGGTTGCGGTAGGTCCTGTTCGACAGGGAATACACGGCTTTGACCCCTTTCCGGTAGGCCGAAGCGTCGGTAATGATACGGGACATTCCCCCCACGGGTTCGAAGCTGTTCCCGTCGGGATAAGGCCCCGTGGTGATCACGGCATTACGCATCACATCGTTCAGCCCGCCCCAGTTCGACCAGTAAGGCACTCCCGATTCCGCATCGTTGACCAGGAAACCGTTGATCCATACATCCGTATATCTGGAATCGTACCCTCTAATTTTAAACCTGACGGGACCGAATGTATAGGCGGCGGTGGATTCGAAAATATCATCGGAAGAACTCAGCAGGCCCTGGATGGTTTGCGACTCAAGACCGTTTTCCGCATCCGTATCGGTTATGTTAAGAGTGGGTAGCGAGGTACGGAAATCATCCTGCACCCTCAGGGGAATGGTTCCCAGCCGGGTGGTTTCATTTTCAGTCACCCTGACATGCAGGGTATGTTCCCGGTATCCGTCCAGGCGAAAATGCAGTATGATCTCCCCGGCAGGGACTGTGATCTCGAAATCCCCTTCCGCACCGGTCACAGCCAACATATTGTTGTCGGGATCGGTAATGCTTACGCCCGGCAGTTTGACCGACGCATCCGTTTCAGTTACCGTTCCCTTGACTTTACCTTCCTGTGCCATCAAAAGGGCGGGTAAAAGCAGAAAGAACAGGAAAACTGCAGCTTGTTTATTCATACAGATCAGGTTATAGTAAAGAGTGTAAAGATATAGCTTTTCAACAGAAAACTGAGTTGAAATTGGGCTATCCCGCTTTAAGATGTAATTTTGTCGTTTAACCCGGAGGGCCGAAAATGAAAAAACTGATCCTGTTTGGCTGGTTGTGTTCGCTGGCAGCCCTATTGCCCGCCCAGCAAGAATTCGAGGCCGGAATCATCGCCTTTTACAACCTGGAAAACCTGTTCGACACACTGAACACCGAAGGGGTGAACGATGAGGAATTCACCCCTGACGGGCCGAACGAATGGAACTCGCGAAAATACCGGGAAAAGATCGACAAACTGGCCCATGTTATCTCACAGATCGGCGCCGATGAAGGAATTCCCGGCGGACCGGCCATTCTCGGCGTATCAGAGATCGAAAACCGGCAGGTGCTGGAAGACCTGGTGGCCCATCCCCTTCTGAAGGGAGCCAATTACCACATTATCCATTATGATTCCCCTGATCTGAGAGGGGTGGATGTGGGATTGCTTTACCAACCCCGGTATTTTACCGTCACCCATTCCTTCAGCGCAGAGTTGCCCCTTTTTGACGAGGAAGGGGAACGGATTTATACCCGCGACCAGCTGCTGGTTTCCGGCCTGTTTAACGGGGAACCGATGCACTTTATCGTAAACCACTGGCCATCCCGCCGGGGAGGGGAAAAAGCCAGCCGGTCGCGCCGGAATGCGGCTGCTGAGCTTACCCGTTCACTGGCTGACAGCATTCTGAAGGAAGATGCGAAAGCCAAAATCGTCATCATGGGTGATCTGAACGACGATCCCGTGAATCAGAGCGTGAGGAAAATTCTCCGGGCAGGCAAAAATAAAAAACACCTCCGGGAAGGAGACCTGTACAACTGCATGTTCCTTCTTTTTCGCATGGGGGTGGGATCCCTGGCCTACCGGGATGCCTGGAACCTGTTCGATCAGATCATCGTCAGCCAGGGATTGCTGGGGGAAGATTATTCCACTTTTACTTTCTATTCGGCCAAGGTGTTCAACAAAGAATTTCTTACCCGGCAGGACGGACAGTACAGAGGCTATCCCTACCGCACCTATGTGGGAAATACCTGGCAGGGCGGATACAGCGACCATTTCCCGGTGTATATTGTGGTGATCAGGGGAAAATGAATGGTTTTGTTTTTTTGAATTCTACCTGTGCAGATATAACTATTACTTAACATAGCATAATATTATTTGACAGGTGTTTGTGAAACACATAGCTACGTAGTTGTCTATGTTGATAACTACGTAGTTGCTTTTCAGGAATTCAAAGCAACTGGTTCAGTCAGTATATCATAAAGCTGTTTAGACAGGGGGGGCCGAATGCGGCTATTTATCCGGGCCGTTTTGCTGAATTAACCTGAGAAATACCGGCCGGTGGTCGGAAATGATATCGGGATACAGGCTGTAACAGGCTTCCGGTTTGAACACCAGACAGGTATCAACATACGGGAACCATTCATCGGAAACGATGATATGGTCGAGGTGGCTGGGCCAGGAAGGATACGACCAGCGGGCAGGGGAACCGGAAGCAATGTCCATATCGGTGAATACAAAATTTTCAGGATCGTTTGTAAAACTCCAGAAAACATTATCCTCCTCCGTTGTTCCGGTGATATCGTCGTTCAGATCGCCCAGAATAATCACCGGAATGTCCGGATAATTCGTCAGGGCATAGGCATGCAGTTGCTCGGAGGCTGAACGCCTTCTGGCTTCATTTTCGCTTCCCCCGCAGCATTTCAGGTGGTTATTGATCACCACTGAGGAAATGTCGCTGGGAAGATGGGTGATATGGATCTCGAACGGGGGTCGCGGAAAGGCATACCAGTCTTCTGTGAACAATACCGCGGTTTTTTCTTCATCGACGGCAATTTCTGCTGTTTTATACAGGTAAGCCAGATTCCAGTCGCTGTTATTGATGGGATAGAAAATGCCCCTGTATCCGGTCAGCAGTTCATCCAGCTTTTCAAAATCCGCTTCCGAAGCTACTTCCTGGAAAGCGATCAGGTCAGCATCCATTTCCTGAACCAGGGAAGCAAGCACCTGCACGCTTTCGTACCCTGAGCGGGGAAATGTCTGCACATTAAAGGTCAGGATTTCAAAGCCCGGGGTTCCGTATCCGCCCACACAGGCCGAAAAATCGATCCCGTTATCCGGAACCGGCGGAATATCGGCCTTCCGGCAACCGGCGACCAGCAGGATCAACCCAAGGGCAATCACCACCCCTCTTTTCATAAATACTTTTTCAAAATTTTCCCCTGCAAAGATGCGAAAAAAAAAGAGGATGCCGGGCCGGCGCCCGACATCCTCCCTTCAATCATTCATTAAAAACCTTAATTTTTAATGATTTTTCGCGTCATGGTTTCACTATTGGTATTCAGTCTGATGAAGTAGATACCGCGCGGCAGGGTAGAAACATCCAGTCTGTATGCGTTTTCACTCTGCATGTTTCTCATGATCATCCGGCTGCCGGTCACATCCAGCACTTCGATGGAGTTGACCCCCCCGATATTCTCCAGGTAGAGGAAATCGCGCACCGGTGTGGGATAGATCCGCAGCTGATCGGACAGCACATCTTCCGCGGAGGTTATATCTGTGATATCTTCTATATAGCGCGGACTGATCTTAGCCTCATCATAATGCCAGATGGCGATCCCCTGCACATCGGCCTGGGCGGGAATCACAGTACCCGTTACGGAGGTGTTGTAGAAATGAATCCGTACGATGGCGCTTTCTCCACCCGCGGTGATCTCATAATCTTCCCCGTCGGCAAATTCGGCTGTACCGTCGGCATCGGTAAAACTCACCCCTTCAATCTTCACCAGTTCAGCCTCATAATCCTCGAAATTGGTATTGAATTCGCTGATTGAAAGCACCTGCGGGTCGACCGTGTTACCGGTGGAAGAAGCCGCTCCGGGATCCTCGTAAGGGAAGAGCTCCAGCATTCCGTAATAATCCTCCAGGGTGCCGGTCAGGCCGGTGATCCCGTCGCCCTCGTTGTAGGTGGTGGTAATCACACCGTCCTCATCAAATACATGGATACCGGCGCTGGCATCCTGCATGTATTTCTGGTTTTTGTATGTCACAATGGCGGTGATCACCACTTCGCCCGTGACTTTGTACACCCGGTCGAAATCCGTAGCGGCCCTCAGGGCGGCCAGGTCGGCCACCTCGAGGATGGGATCGAAGCGGATGCTGTACACCCGGCTGGTGGTTCCGTTGGAGGCCGTGACCGTTACGGTGGAAGTACGGTCGGCAGCATCACCGGTCAGATCGGCCGCATCGGTCACATAGGCCGAGGCTTCAGGATCGGTCAGGGTAAAGGTAACCTCGGGAGGAGTAGTGGCACCTGCCGGCAGGATCAGGGAATAATCGGTTTTTGCCGGATCGAATCCTTCCACTGTGGTTCCGTCAACCAGCAGATCGGACAGGGAGGCATCGGAACCCACCGGGGCATATCCGGCCACGGTAAAATCATCTATCCTCCAGTCCATGTATTCATTATTCAAAGCTTCTTCCGCATATTTAAAAGCAAAATAAACAGGTGCATTTAAATCCGGAAGCTCCACAGGTCCCACATCTTCCCAGAAATTTTCTGAAGAGGGTGGGGTGAAATCCAATTCATTCCACGTGGCAGTTAACAGATTGTCTGTATTTCCATCATAATCTGTAGAATAATAAAATTTCAGATAATTGCTTTCATCAATTGTTCCATACCTGTACCACGCCCTGAACGTAATGAATACATCCATGAGATCGGTCAAATCGATCACAGGAGATATCAGCCAGTCGACATGGTCTTCCCCGGAATTGTATCCATTTATTCTTGCCGCGCCATCATTAGCTTCCCACGTAACGGATTCTCCCTGCTCATCATAGACGGTCCATGGATCCAGGTTGCCGTCATCGAAATCATCAAAGAAAACACCCGTCGGCACGGCCAGGGTGGTAAAGCTCCAGGTATCCATGCCCGATATGCCGGCAAAGGGATTATCTTTGAAATCGACCACCACACCGGCATCCATTTCCACGAAGTACTTCTTCAGCTGGGCAAAGCCGGAAGAAGGATGAATGATAAGGACGTTGTCATCGATCTCCACAGCACCTCCCGGGGTTGCATCAGCAATGTCGAAAGTTTCAAAAACGGTATTGTCGGCATTTTTAATCACGATAGTCCCCGTACCGGCATAAATTTCTTCGTCGAACACAGCCGCTATATACGTATCCAGCGGCACATCCACTGCCCCGTTTTCCGGATAGGTCATGTAGAGTTCGGGGGGCAGCTCATCCACCAGGTATACCGGATACACCTTATCAAAGAATGTGGTATCGGCTGC
>DQWH01000138.1 GCA_011042635.1 Bacteroidota bacterium
CGACAGACGGGGCCGGCCGGGTTTGCAGCCATTCGGCCACCAGCGGATTCCGGATAAAAAGATGCTCAGTCCCGATCGGCCTGCAGTAGGTTTGTCTCAGATGGTTAACAATTACACGCAGTGGAGCGGCTCCGATGCCGATATTCGGGCGGCCTGGAATACGGTGTCCGGATCTTTTTCTTCCAGGCCGTAGTTTTTTAGATCCAGGGTAGGACTGTATTGCCGGCGGGTACGGAAGGGGTTGGTTTCCGTGAACAGATTTCCCCTCCGGCGGTATGCTTAGATTAGTCTTGCCACTTTGAACTCCTTGTCGAATACTTCAGGGATTTGTGTCAGAAAAAGTGCGGGCAAAATCATTCGTATAATTTTTTCCAGCTTTCTTCCACCGATGAAGAATTGTCTGGGTATTGTCGGTAAAGGGATTTGATGGTTTCCGGATCGGCAGATCCGAGGTAGGTGAAATTATCCATTGCAGAGAAGGATGAATTGATATGCCACGGGTATGGTCAGGTAGAGGTAATGGTTTTTCATGCAAACACAGGTAACCGGTATGTTCTTGTATAACAAATATATCCCTGAATGGGTTCAATAGCGATGGGAAGGATCCGGGTACATTCAGAATGGAATAATTTGCAAGTGCTTATTTACCAGGAGGTAGTTCCGGATGATCTGCTGAACATCGCGGTTATCGGGGAACGGCCTGATGCAATCGTTCAGCTGGCCGGGATGGCTAATCTGACAAGGGGTGTCTGCATAACCGTAGCCCCGGTAAGTGCCGTGTTCAATTTTTATCACGGCTTTTTCCTCCTCATGCCGGCCTTTATCGAGAATAAAAAAGTTCCGGTAAGGAAACCCTGCCAGATGATCGACCAGCCGGTTGACTCTTTCGTTGTACGAAGCCGGCGGTTCTTCCTGAACGCATGCCCCGCGGCATATTCCCACCTGGTACTGGAAGCACGATCCCTTTCCCTCGTATACTCCGCAGAGCTTCCTGCACAGTTCGTATTCATCGGCACTGTTTTCCATGTAACTGCGGGCTGCTTCCAGGGAAGTGAAAGTAGCCAGGGGAAGGGTCTCCTGCCGGTTTCTTTCTATGGTAAGAACTTTGTACCCGTGTTTGTTGGTACTCAGGAATATCCCGTGGGTATGGGTGGTCCTTCTCTGACGCCGGTTGTATGCCGGTTTGTGTTTTTTAATTTCATGTGATTCTCTGAGAAGGGCCACCAGTTCGCTACCGGTCAGATCGTAGTCAATATCCGCAATGCGGTCGCGCATTTTCGCCGCCCTTTTACCCGAGGTGTTTTGCAGGTGGGTGATGACCCTGCGGTACAGGTTTTTACTTTTCCCAATGTAAATTATATCGCCGTTTTCATCCAGGAAATAGTAAACCCCGGCTGCCTCCGGGATCGATTCGATGGTTTCGGGTTTCAGTGAAGGGTGCAGGTTGGCAAGGGTTTGGGATCTGAACAGGGAGGGACGTGAGAGATCCGCTCCGTCAAGCGAAAGCAGTCTTTCGAAAAGTTTCACTGTGGCATAAGCGTCTCCCCCTGCCCGGTGCCTGTTATGGATCTGGATGTCCAGTTCCCTGCAGATCTTTCCCAGGCTGTATGACCGCAATCCCGGGATAAGCCTGCGGCTGAGCTTTACCGTACACAGTTGTTTCCTTTTGAAAGTATATCCCAGTTGACGGAATTCCTCGCGGATAAAATGATAGTCAAAAGATACGTTGTGGGCAATGAATATCCTCCCTTCGGTTAGTTCAACAATTCTGGCGGCCACCTCATAGAATCTGGGTGCATCGGCCACCATTTCATTGCTGATTCCTGTCAGAGCCGTAATAAAGGGAGGAATAGGTCTTTCCGGATTGATCAGGGTGGTGAATTCCTCCTGGATCTCTTGCCCGTCGTGCACAAAAATGGCAATCTCAGTAATCTTGTCCCTGGCGGGACTTCCGCCGGTGGTTTCTAAATCAACAATGGTATACAAGGCGGTGACAGTTCGGTAATTATCATTTCTGCCCAAAATTAGCTAAATTTACTTTGAATAAAACCGTGATTGTTATGCAGGAGTGTGTACAACAGATTTTTTACCTGAACGACCGGTTCCTGACCTGTGATGGTTTCAGCAACGATTACGTATACAGGGGCCGGTCATTGTACGAAGTGATTCGTGTGATGCACGGAGTGCCGGTTTTTTTTGAAGATCACATGAAGAGGATGGATCACAGTGCTTTAATCTCCGATATCCCTCTCTGGCTTTCTGCTGAAAAGGTGCGGGAAATCCTGGTAGAACTGGTGAAGAGGAATCAGGAACCGAACGGCAATGTCCGGGTGGTGTTCAATATTCAACCCTCCGGTTCGCGGCACTTTCTGGCCTATTATTGCCCTCATTTTTATCCCACTCAGGAACAGTACCGGCAGGGGGTGGAAGTGATGTTGTATATGGCGGAAAGACAGAATCCCACCGCCAAGCTGTTGAATATGGGTTTGCGTCTTGAAGTGTACAAGGCAGTGATAGAATCGGGCGTTTATGAAGCCCTGCTGGTGAACCGGCAGGGACAAATTACGGAAGGCAGCCGTTCAAATGTGTTCTTCATACGGAACGGGAAGATCATTACCGCCCCCGACCAGATGGTGCTGAAGGGCATTTCCCGAAAATATGTGTTGCAGTTTCTGGAAAAGGAAGGGATCCCTGTACGTATGGAGCCTTTGCACCTGGATGAGCTGGAGAAAGCCGAAGCCGCCTTTCTTACCGGCACCTCGCCCAAAGTATTGCCGGTGAACCGGGTGAGGAACCAATCCTTTACTACCGGACACCCTCTTCTGGCGGCAGCCATGAAAGGATACGACCGGGCAGTGGATGATTATATAGAAAAACACAAAGAATAAAATAAACGGAATATGGCAAGCAGAAAAGAGCTCAAGCGGCAGATCAACCGGCTGACATATGAACTGATATCGGATGCTTTTCAGGTCCTGAAAAGAAATCCGGACCTTGACCGCGGGCCGGTTATGGATGTTATAGGAGAAACCGTGGATGTAAGAAACCGCCTCATCGGGCAGGTGAATCATCCGGAAGCAGAGCAAGGTACTGCTGAACGGAGAAAAGGTTACCGGAAGATCCGGGAAGAAATGGTGAAGCATTTCGACCGGTCATTTACCCGTCTCAGTCAACTTTTACAGGTGGAAAAAAAGGAATAATATGTCTGGTCACCGGCATTATACCATTCGTGTGTACGGTCGTGTGCAGGGTGTGGGCTTCAGATATTCGGCCCTGCAGAAAGCCCGGGAGCATGATCTGACAGGGTATGTACGGAACCTCCCCGACGGAGGTGTTTTGATCGAAGTCGAGGGAGAACCCGCCGCACTTGATCTTCTGGTGGAATGGTGCCGTCAGGGACCGTCCTGGTCGAGGGTGGAAAGGGTGGAAGTGGAAAAACAGCCTCCGCAGGGATACACCGAATTCCGGATCCGTTGATCATTCCTGCTCAATATCGGAATACACGGCCATGGTGACATAGTCCACTACTTCCTGCGATGGGATGATCTCTCCCGAATGCCCCCGGCGTAATATTCTGACTTCCGGCCATTCATTCAGTTTCTTTGCATAGGCCAGCAAAGCCATAATGGGGCCGAATCCGCACACGGAAATGTTATTTTTCTTTACCGTGTTATAGATACCCTCAATATCCCCTTTTTCTATCTGATCGATCACCATCTGATCCATTTTTTTCCCGTATTCGGGGCTGACATAATGCGAAAAATCGGAGGAAGCGATCAGCAGCAGGCGACGGTTCAGAATCTTCTGCACCCTGATCAGTTCTTCGGCCACTTTCAGGGCATGCTGCGGGGTTTGCCGCGACATGGAAACCGGAAGAATCCTGAATTTATAGGGAAGCTTGTACTGCAGAAAAGGGACCATTACCTCGGCCGAATGTTCGAATTTGTGAGCCAGGGCACTGGCTTCAAATTCCATCTGATCGCGGAACTCAGTATCTATTTCCGCGATGCCTATGGGGGTCTGCCAGGCGTTGTTCTCATCGGATGCAATCTCGGGCCCTATGCCGTTGTGGTTGGGGTGCAGAATGACAATGGTGTCGAACTGTTTCGGATGGTTTTTCACCAGCTCGAAAAAATGGATGGCTTCATGTCCGGAAAAGACATAACCGGCATGGGGGACTATTCCCCCGAACAAGACAGCAGGCCTGAAATCCTTCGCAAAACGTTTTTCCTCTTTCAGATGGATGGAATGCAACAGATTGATCAGCTCATCCTTACCGGATGGATAAAATTTGCCTGCAACCGCTGGAATCCTTGTTTTCACGGGAATGGTATTTTTAATGATGTGGTATCACTTTCGTTCCGCATTTGCTACAATTGCCCCTGTCGTCCAACCCGCTGATCCTGATATGGTAACCTGCTCTTTCAATCAGCAGGTTTCCGCATTCCGGACACCAGGTGTTCCTGGTGCGTGGGGTGCCCGCCATATTTCCCAGGTATACATATTTCAGCTCCTCTGACGCCATTTCGTAACATGCCAGCATGGTTTCCTCCGGGGTGGATGGTATATGCATTTTATACTGAGGGAAATACCTTGACAGATGCATTACCACTTCTTCCCCCAGTTCCGTGGCGATCCATTTCACCATTTTCCTGAACTTCTCCGGTTGGTCATTCAGCCCGGGAATGATCAGGTTGGTGATCTCCAGGTGAGTACCCGAGCGGGCCATAGTTGCCAGATTCTTTTTTACCGGTTCCAGTCTGGCACCGGTATATTTCCTGTAAAATTCCTCATCAAAGGCTTTCAAATCCACATTGAACGCATCCATCAGAGGGATCAGTTCCTGCAGGCTGTCCGGCTCGATGAACGCATTGGTTACCGCCACATTCTTTTTTCCCCTGTCATGCACCAGCCGTGCCGTATCTACCATCATTTCATAGAATACCACCGGCTCATTGTATGTATATGCTATTCCGATATTGTCTTTCGACTCGGCTGCCGCGTTGGCCAGCTCTTCCGGCAGGTGTTCTTTCAGATTGGGAAAATCATCGGGCGATGACTGGGAAATATCCCAGTTCTGGCAGAAATCGCAATGCATATTGCAGCCGATACTTCCTATGGAAAGAATGGTTCGTCCGGGGTAAAAATGATACAGGGGTTTTTTTTCCACCGGATCTATATGAACCGCCGAAAGCTTTCCGTACGTTTCGGTTACCAGGGTCCCGTTAACATTCTTCCTTACCCTGCATATCCCCCTATTGCCGGGTTTAATCAGGCACCGGTGCGGACACAGCAAACAACGTACGTTATCTGCACCTGCTTTTTCTGAGTACATGGCTTCCTTCTTCATGATCTTCCGCCTTTTATCAATAAATCCTCAGGGGGCAGTTTGACCGTTTGTATACCTGCCTGTCCGGACCAAAAGATAAAAAAAAATAGGCATGAAAAAAAACTCCTTGCAGTCCCGTGAAAATGTTTAAGGAAATATTCCGGAACATTCCCCCGGTACCGGTCGGTATTTTTCGGAAATAATTCTTAATTTTAACACTTCTTTTTTTAGCCTTAAAAGGAAATACATGTTTCATCCAGAATAAGTGTATTACTATGTGCCGCGCATTTCTGATAAGCATAACCTTGATTTCCATTACATTTTTTTGTTCCTGCCGGCAGGGAAGCCGTTCTGACCGTCCGGAAACGGAGGAACAGTTTGCCGGGGCGGAGCAACCGGCTATGCATAACAGCCTTACTGCCGAAGAAATAGACGAGGGCTGGGTATTGCTGTTCGACGGAAAAAACCTGGATGCCTGGAGATCATTCGGTGCCGATTCCCTGGTGGGAGGTTGGGTGGCCGAAGACGGCAATCTTATGGCCCTGGGAGAAGGAAGCGACCTTTCGGGAGATATTATTACCCGGGAGAAATTCCGTGATTTTGAATTTTCTGTCGAATGGAAGATCAGTCCCGGAGGGAACAGCGGGATCATGTATCTTGTGAAGGAAGAGGAATATGATGTACCCTATGCCACAGGGCCCGAATACCAGATTATAGATGATATCGGGTTTCCTGAAAAACTGGAACCCTGGCAGACCACAGGGGCCAATTATGCCATGCACCCGCCGGTCAACGCCAGAGTGAAACCGGTTGGAGAATACAACAAATCGATGATCAGGGTGAAGGACGGATTCGTAGAACACTGGCTAAACGGAGTGAAAGTGGTGGAATATGAACTGTGGACCGATGAGTGGAAGCAAAAGGTGGGACAGGGAAAATGGAAAGATTATCCCGGCTACGGAACAGCCCGGGAGGGCCATATATGTCTGCAGGATCACGGAAGCAAAGTATGGTTCAGGAATATCAAAATTCGTGAATTGTAGTAGATGAGGCGGACATTCTTCGGGCATCTCTTTCTTGGTATGGCAGGTTGGTTGATTCTGTGTGACACGGGAGATGTTCCTGGTGTGGATGATAATAACCTGCCGGATGATAAAACCGGCTGGGTTTCGATATTTAATGGAGTGGACCTGGACGGATGGCTGCAAGCCGGTGAAGGACGCTGGTATGTCGCACAGGGAGAACTGGTGGGTGAAAGCCTTTCGGACCGCACACCGGGTTTTTTATGTACCCGTGAACATTTCCTTGATTTTGAACTTTACCTTGAATTTTTTCCGGAAGAGGAATCGGCTACCGGGATATTTTTCCGGTCAGCCACCGACGGGAAAGATATCATGGGATGGCAGGCAGTGCTGGCTACGGCTCCTGATGATACTTCGGGGATTCTGGAAACCTACGGCAGAGGTTGGATGGAAACCCTGCCCCCCGGTCAGAAATTATGCCCTGTGCCTGGCACATGGAACAAGCTTCATCTGAAAGTGAAAAAGAATGGGGTGAAGGTATGGCTGAACGGAAAGAGAATGATCAGCCTGAAAGATGACAGGATTGAAAAAGGCAGGGGAGTCATTGCCCTTCAGGTATGTCGGGGTAGCAGGGGAAAGATTAAATACAGGCACATTCGAATAAAAACATTTGATAAATAACAAATTCCTGCCGGCATGTGGACAGGAGCTTATGTTTGCTAACATTTCAACAATGGCGAGATGAAGAACTGGAAGAATAATGTACAACTCACATGGATGGTAGTGCTCAGGCTGCTGATTGGCTGGCATTTTCTTTATGAAGGGATTGCGAAACTGGTAAATCCGAACTGGACATCGGCCTTCTATCTGCTCGACAGCCAGGGATGGTTTGCCCCGTTTTTTCATTCCCTGACCATAAATCCCGATGTGCTGGCTACCGTAGATTTTCTGAATGTCTGGGGACTGATTTTTATCGGGCTGGGACTGGTCCTGGGATTGTTTACCCGGGTGGCTACCATGGCAGGCATTGTCTTGCTTGCTTTTTACTACCTTTCCCATCCGCCGCTTGTGGGCCTGAAGTATGCCTCACCCATGGAAGGCAATTACCTGGTGGTAGATAAGACCCTGATCGAACTGGTCGCCCTGGCGGTTCTCTATGTATTCCCCACGGGGAAGGAGATTGGGCTTGACCGCTGGGTGCTGGGGGAAAGCTGCTGGGGGAAAAAAAGAACAAAAAACAAGTAAAATAGTCAATCAATAAACAGGAGAGCAGTATAGAAATGGAAAGGGACAACAAGGAAAATAACCGTTCGGTAAAGGTGCATCGCAGAGAATGGCTGAAAACCCTGGCCACGGTACCGGTGTTGGGCGTTTTTGCCTATGCCTGGTACAGAAAACGCCGGTATGACCGCCTGCTGAAGAAGAACATCTTCAGCGAGCTGAACATGAGTACCAACCCGGTACCGGCTCCTCCTCCCGTGAGTCAGGGGAAAACCATCCGTCTGGGGATTATCGGCTACGGGATACGCGGGCCACACCTGGCCCGGGCAGCCGGATTTGCTCATCCTGCCTGGATTGATACGGTAAGGGATGCCGCTGCCGTCAACCCTTCCGATAGCCGGTACCAGGATTTCCTGGCCCAGGATGATCTGAATGTGGTTGTTACCGGTGTTTGCGATATTTTCGATACCTACGGAAAACTGGCGGTGGAAGCAGGGGCAAATATTTACCGGGAAGGGACCGGCGGGAAAATGGGCGATGCCCCCAGGCGTTTCAAAAATTACCGGGAATTGTGTGCCTCACCCGATATCGATGCCGTGATCATTGCCACGCCCGATCACTGGCATGGACCCATGACCATAGAAGCCGCCCGGAACGGGAAACATGTGTACTGTGAAAAACCCATGACATGGACCGTTCCCGAAACCTATGAGGTGGTGAAAGCAGTGAAGGAGAACGGGGTGGTATTTCAGTTGGGCCACCAGGGAAGGCAAACCGAAAGTTACATCAAAGCCCGGGAAGCTATTGAAAAAGACCTGCTGGGCAAGATCACCCTGATCGAAGTAACCACCAACCGGAATGACCCCAACGGAGCCTGGGTGTATCCTATTCATCCCGATGCCGGTCCGGATACCATCGACTGGGAACAGTTTATCGGGCCCGCCCCCTGGCATGAGTTCAGCCTTGAAAGGTTCTTCAGGTGGCGTTGCTGGTGGGATTACAGTACCGGACTCTCCGGTGATCTGCTGACCCATGAATACGATGCTATGAACCAGATACTGGGACTGGGCATTCCCCGTTCAGCGGTTTCCTCGGGAGGGATCTATTTTTACAAGGACGGACGTACCGTTCCCGATGTACTGCATACCGTATTCGAGTATCCGGAGAAGGACCTTACCCTGATGTACAGTGCTACCCTGGCCAGCCAGCGTTCACGCGGCAAGGTGATCATGGGACACGATGCCAGTATGGAAATGGGCAATACCCTTATCATCAAAGCCGACCCGGCCTCTACCCGGTATGCAGAACAGATCAGAAAAGGAATTATCGATCCTTCTCTTCCCATTTATACTTATACTCCGGGAACCAAACAGGTGGATGCGGTGACCTCGGCCACCGAACAATATTTTGCCGGAAGAGGACTGTTGTACACTTACCGGGGTGGAAAACGGGTGGATACAACCCACCTCCATATCCGTGAGTGGATCGATGCCATCCGCACGGGAGCACCAACCAGCTGCCATATCGATGCCGGTTTTGATGAGGCCATGACTGCCCACATGGGAACCATCGCCTACCGGGAAGGCAGAAAGGTATACTGGGATCCGGATAAACAACAGATCATGTGAGCAGGGTTTGTTTTTTTCACAATAAAATGATTAATTTTAAAGAACCGGCATTGCAGCCTGCCGTTTACCATTGAACGAACCAACCTAAAATACCGGAATTATGGCACAAGAATACGAATCAAACAAGCTGTCCAGAAGAAGATTTCTGGCTAATTCGGCAGCTGCCGCTGCGGGATTCACCATTCTTCCCAGTTATGTGATCAGCGGTCTGGGTCATACCCCGCCCAGCGATAAGCTGAACATTGCCGGGATCGGGGTAGGAGGAATGGGCTTTGCCAATTTGAAGGCAATGGAAACGGAAAACATTGTGGCTCTGTGTGATGTGGACTGGAAATACAGCCAGCGGGTATTTGAGCATTATCCAAAAGCCAAAGCCTACTGGGACTGGAGAAAAATGTACGATGAGATGGGGAAGAGCATCGATGCCGTGGTGATCGCCACAGCCGATCACACCCATGCCATTACTGCCGCCCATGCCATTACCATGGGCAAACATGTGTATCTCCAGAAACCCCTTACGCATTCGGTGTACGAATCCAGGTTGCTGACCAAACTGGCTGAGAAATACAAAGTGGCTACCTCCATGGGAAACCAGGGATCGAGCGGTGAAGGAGTCCGTTTGATCTGCGAGTGGCTGTGGAACGGTGAGATCGGAGAGGTGACCAAAGTGGAGGCGTTTACCGACCGGCCCATCTGGCCGCAGGGTCTGAACAGGCCCAGCCCCGGTATGTGGGTGCCCGAAACCCTGAACTGGGACCTCTTCATCGGACCAGCTCCCATGCGTCCGTACCACGAGCTGTATACCCCCTGGAACTGGAGAGGATGGTGGGATTTCGGTACGGGTGCCCTGGGCGATATGGCCTGCCATATTCTGCACCCTGTGTTCGTGGGGCTGAAACTGGGATATCCTACCCGGGTACAGGGAAGTTCCACACTCCTGCTGACCGACTGTGCCCCTGATGCCCAGATGGTCAGGATCATTTTCCCCGAAAGACCCAAACACGAAAAGCTGAAACTGCCCGAAGTGGAGGTGACCTGGTATGACGGCGGGTTGCAGCCTATGAAGCCCGAAGGCTGGCCCGATGGCCGGGATATGAACGATGCCGGCGGCGGAGTGATCTTCCACGGAACAAAAGACAAGCTCATCTGCGGTTGCTACGGGAAAGACCCCTGGCTCCTTTCCGGAAGGGTACCCGGTGTGCCCAAAACCATTCGCCGGGTTCCGGACGAAAACCACGAACAGGACTGGATCAGGGCCTGCAAAGAAAGTCCCGAAAACCGCGTGGAAACCGCTTCACCTTTCAGTGAAGCCGGTCCGTTTAACGAAATGGTGGTGATGGGCGTGCTGGCGGTCAGATTGCAGGGCCTGAACAAGGAACTGCTGTGGGACGGACCCAACATGACCTTTACCAATATCGGCGAACACGAAACCCTTCGTGTGGTGATCGAAGACGGCTTCCAGATACACGACGGACATCCTACCTTCGATAAGAAATGGACAAACCCGCTTCCGGCAAAAGATTATGCCGCCGAACTGGTGAAACATACTTACCGGGACGGCTGGTCATTGCCGGATATGCCATAAATACCGATCATTGTAAACCATAAAAATTCAACCACCTATGAAAACAAAAGGAATACTTATGATGCTGACTGCAGCTTTTGTGCTGTTAGGAATCTCCTGCAAGTCAACCGGTAAAAAAACCGGTGATGAAGAAGCTGCTGAAGAAGCGACCATGGAAGCTCCGGCCGATAACACCCTTTCCCAGGCTGAAATGGAAGAGGGCTGGATGCTTCTTTTCGACGGTTCTTCCACCAACGGCTGGAAGGGATACAATAAGGATAGCTTCCCCGAAGCAGGCTGGACGATCGAAGACGGTGCCCTGAAATGCATCGGTAGCGGTGAAGGCGAGGCCGGTGGTCAGGGTGGAGACATCATTTACGACCGGAAATTCAAGGATTTTCACCTGAAGCTCGACTGGAAAATATCGGAAGGTGGAAACAGCGGCATCTTCTATCTGGCCCAGGAAATCCCGGGAACGGACATCTGGAAATCGGCACCTGAGATGCAGGTGCTTGACAATGAGAGACATATCGATGCCAACCTGGGGAAAGACGGAAACCGGAAGGCCGGTTCGCTGTACGACCTGATCCCTGCCAATCCCCAGAATGCCAAACCGGCCGGTGAATGGAACCAGGTGGAGATTATCGTGTACCAGGGTACCGTGGTACATAAAATGAACGGCGAACAGGTGCTGGAATACCACCTGGGAACACCCGACTGGGAAGAACTGGTGGCCAACAGCAAGTTTGCCGAGTATGCTGAGTTCGGCAAGTACCGCGAAGGGTATATCGGCCTGCAGGATCACGGCAACGATGTATGGTTCAAAAACATCAAGCTCAAGGAACTTTAACCCGGTCACAAACACTGGAAAGGCCGGAAGGGCATGTCTATGACAGGCCACACCGGCCTTTCACATTTTAATATATCAATCATGCCTCAAAACAGAAGAAAATTTCTTTCCAGCACCGTGCTGGCGGGAACGGGCCTGATGCTGGCTCCTTCCTTGTTGTCAGCCTGCCGGGGCCGTAAAGCCCCCCTGTATAAAATCTCTCTGGCACAGTGGTCGTTACACCGTACCTTCTGGGATGAAAGCCTGGACAAGGATCCCCTCGATTTTCCTGTCATAGCCCGGCAGGATTTCGGAATCGAAGCGGTGGAGTATGTTAACCAGTTCTATCCCGGCAGGGCGCGTGACGAAAAATACCTGGCCGAACTGAAGAAACGCTGCGACGGCGAGGGAGTGGTCAGTCTGCTGATCATGTGCGACAATGAAGGAAACCTGGGCGATCCCGACGAAGAGAAACGCCTCGAGGCCGTTGCCAACCATCATAAATGGGTGGAAGCTGCCGCCTTTCTGGGGTGCCATTCCATCCGGGTGAATGCCCGCAGCGAAGGATCGTATGAGGAACAGATGAAACTGGCGGCCGACGGCTTGCGGAAACTGTGTGAATACGGCGACCGTTACAATATCAACGTGATTGTGGAAAATCACGGGGGCCTTTCCAGCAATGCCAAATGGCTTTCCGAAGTGATGCGGATGGTGGATCATCCCCGGGTGGGAACCCTTCCCGATTTCGGAAACTTCAGAATCAGTGCCGATGAGGAATATGACCGCTACCTGGGTGTGAAGGAACTGATGCCCTGGGCAAAGGGTGTTTCTGCCAAATCCCATGAATTCGATGAGGAGGGGAATGAAATCCATACCGATTTCTATCGCATGCTTCGGATTGTGAAAGATTCGGGTTACAGGGGATATATCGGTATTGAATACGAAGGCAGCGGGCTGGATGAGTATGCCGGTACCCGGGCCACGAAAGCGCTGCTGGAAAAAGCCATTCTGTCGGTTTCCTGAATCCTGTACTCAGATAAATAACCTTCCGCTGGAAGGGGGATAGAGGTTGGCGGGAGGGTCTCCCTGGAATATTTCGTGTGTGCCGATATCCATCATGCTCAGAGGCCCGGTCCAGCCGGCTCCCGTATCCATCAGCCAGAATTCACCCGCTTTGATGGGACGGTCGCTGCCGTACCGGATGGTGGGAGTGTGTCCCACATACACCTCGGAAAACCCTGTAAGCCTGGTATCTTCGTTCTGCCCGGCCAGCTCCATGGCCTGCTGTATCAGCTCGCGGTCCCATGCCAGTATATCGGTATCCTGTTCTTCCAGGGGAGTTCCGGGATCAAATCCTCCGTGAACGAAAAGCCGGTTGTTTTCCAGAAAAAACGGCAGGGCATTTTCCAGCAACTGCCGGTGCGGTTCAGGCATACCGCCGGGATAGGCTTTCACACAGGCCGTTCCCCCCTGCATAAGCCAGGCCTGCGATGGGTTTCCTGTCCTGAGCCATTCCAGTGCCCACTGGTCGTGGTTGCCCAGAATATACACCAGATGGGGAAGGGAAGAAAGGGTCTCCATCACCTCTGCCACATCCGGCCATCCGTCACAGGCATCCCCCAGGCAGATGAGCCGGTCGGCCGAGGCGTCAAATCCCGCTCTTTCGAAACATTGCTGCAGGCTAAGAAATGCTCCGTGTATGTCGCCGATCACAAAAGTTCTGTTCATGGTCAGGATGAGTCTGAAGAGTTTTTTCTGCCCAGGACCCGGGCTACCGTGTCCCTCATTCTTTCATAATGGCTTCCTTCCCAGTATATTTTGCCGCACCGCGTGCAACGGGAGTAAGCTTGAACATATTTTCCGGTGAGGGGAGGGATCTGTTCCTCTACTTCCTGCCGGCTGACCGGCGAAATGATTCCGTTGCATGCCATGCATCTGCTGAAAGGCTTTGCCTGCGAATACAGGTCAAAATGATCCAGCACCTCCTGTAACTGTGTCATGGGTTGCTGTGAGCGAAGCCAGTATCCGTGAGTCAGGTCTTTGTGTTTCAGCAACCCCACATCGCGTGTCAACAGGATGCGTTTTTCCTCCACGCTCCGGCGCGCTATTTCCCGGTCGTCGTAATCTTTTTCATAAACGGTGTCGAAACCGAACAGTCGCAGGTACCTTGCCAGCTTGCCCAGGTGCACGTCCAGAATAAATCGGCTGATGCGCAGACCCCGGTCGTGCAGGCCGGTGACTCCCGATATGTCCAGGCTTTCGAAACAGGGGTATACCGAAATATATTCCCCGCCGGTCAGCAGGGAGGAAAAATCCACCGGCCGGCCGTTCACCAGGATCAGGTCTACCTCCGTATGCGGTACTCCCAGACTTTCAATGGCATCTTTTACCGATGGCGTTCCCGTGAAGGAATGGGTAAAAGCCTTTTTTTTCCTCATTGCAGGAAGGAAGTCGTTCAGCTCCTCGTAAAACCGGAATGTAGCCTGCCTGCTGATACGCCTGTTGTTTTGCCGGGAAGAAATGCCGGTGCCCGGGAGTTTCCTTCACGGCGAAAGCGGAAGGCCCGGCTAGGCAGGCGGCTGTCAGGATGTTGCCTGCTGCGGATTTCCTTTCAGGCC
>DQWH01000056.1 GCA_011042635.1 Bacteroidota bacterium
ATGGGGATGGCTGTAATGGAATGCATTGTAGAATTTCAGTTTTTTGTCCCCATGGACCACCAGTTCCATATGGTCGTGGTGCAGGTGCAGCATAGCCCGGGGGTCGCGGCCTTTGTTCCCGGGTGCTGTCAGCTGATGTTCGATCAGGGGGACCCCGTAATGAAAAAATTCAGCCTGTTTAAAATGTTTTACCAGGGTATTCCCCAGTTCAGAGGGCAGGGCGTATATCAGGTAGGCGCCGGCATTTTTAAGCCGGTTGGTATGCAGTTCATCCAGTTCTTCCATGGGATGGCTGAACTGGAAATACAGGCGAAGGTTTTCCTTTTGGAACAGGGGGGTGGGGACCAGGGTAAACCTGGGAGCCGGCATCAGCAGGCTGATGCTTTTGTATTCCTTTCCCAGGAACTCATCTTCCCCGATAATTTTTTCCAGGCTGTCGAGGTACCGGTTTTCAGAAGCCTCCGGGTCCATGTCGTAATGCCTCAGGGCCACATATTTGTTTCGTACCAGGTCGAGTATGGCAAAAGAAAATCCATCCGGGCAAACCTGGATGGATAGGTGATACGAGGGAGTCTGGTTAATGTCGAGCGTCTCGTCAAGTAGGTTCAGCTCATGCATGGCGGGTTATTTCTCCCAGTTCCCGGCGTTGTTGGTTGCTTCCTTAAGCGACCCAAGGCGCAGGCCCGGGAAATCGGTGATCTTCAGCCTATCTTCATTGTAGTTGATAATCAGCTGCGGATCCAGGCCTTTCAGTAACACATCATTCAGTACGTGCGCCTCAAATACGTCCACTTTCACTCCCGATGCCGTTTCAATAACATTTCTTCCCAGGAAGAATTCTTTACCGCCTGTAAAGGGAACATAACGAAGTGAATCGATGGGATAACCGATGTCGAACAGCGAATCCAGCACTGCCACCTTGATGGTGTCACGGGTGATCAAACCTTTTCTCAGTGCTTCGATTTCAGCCCTTCTGGGCCCCAGGGCATCGTACAGACTGTCGGGGATACTTCCGATGGATTTCACCACCGAAAAGGAATCGTTTTTCACAAAACTGATCAGGGTGTCAAAACTACCCGTATACCGTCCTTTCTCAGCCTTGAACGCGATCTGTGCCGTTCTGATATCTTCCAGGCGACTGATGGTGGCTTTTTCCCTTTTCACTCTTTCCCGGTTGAACCGGATGGGATTCATGATGCTTTCCACCAGAAGATATCCGAGAATCACAATGGCAATGGCGAGAATAATCTGAATAAAGGTTTTCATTACAAGCGGTTTGGTTCGTTCGCCTGCAAATTTAGCAACAAAAATTTAATTACAAATTGGAATGCTTAATTTTATCCCGCCTATGCTGAAAAATCATCTGACATCCGTGCTCAGGGAAAACCTTCCCTACGACCCTACGCCGGCCCAGGAACGACTGATGAATGTTCTGGCTGAGTTTATTGCATCCACCGGCGAAAGGGAATGTTTGCTGGTAAAGGGATTTGCCGGAACTGGCAAGACCACCCTGGTGCATGCCCTGGTCAGAACGCTGGATCAGTTCCGTATCCGTTCCGTGCTGATGGCACCTACCGGCCGTGCCGCCAAAGTCCTGTCGTCCTATGCGGGGAAAAAGGCCTACACCATTCATAAGGAGATATACCGGCAGAAAGGTTCCAGGGAGGGCCTGGGCACTTTTGTGCTTGACCGGAATCTGTTTACCGATACCTTTTTTGTAGTGGACGAAGCATCGATGATCTCCAATCAGTCGGCCGAACTGTCGCTTTTCGGAAGCGGCCGCCTCCTCGACGATCTGATTGAATATGTGTATTCGGGCCGGTGTTGCCGGCTGATCCTGATGGGCGATTCGGCGCAGCTTCCGCCGGTGGGGCTGGATATCAGTCCCGCCCTGGATATCCGGGCCCTGGAAGGGTATGGATTACGGGTCAGGGAAGTGTTCCTGGATGATATCATTCGGCAGGCCCTGGGTTCAGGGATCCTTTCCAATGCCACAGACATCAGAAAAATGATCGATGCTTCCGTCAGCCAGATTCCCGTAATCAGGACAAGGGGACTTCCCGATGTGGAGCATATTTCGGGAAGGGATCTTATTGAAGCACTGGATACCGCTTACGGACGCGACGGGGTGAGTGAATGTATTGTCATCTGCCGTTCGAACCGGCAGGCAAACCGGTACAATCAGGGGATCAGAAACCAGATATTTTACCGGGAAGAGGAAATTTCCATGGGGGATATTTTGATGGTGGTGAAGAATAATTATTTCTGGCTGCAGGAGAACGAGGTGGTAGATTTTATTGCCAACGGGGATATGATGGAGGTGGCCCGGATACACGGATACAGGGAATTATACGGTACCCGGTTTGCCGACCTGGAACTTCGTTTTCTGGATTACCGGGAAATGGAGATCAGAGCCTGGGTGATGCTGGAAACACTGACTGCTGATTCTCCCTCACTGCCTTCTCCGCGTGCCCGGGAACTGTACCAGGCTGTTTTAGAGGATTATCCTCATGCCCGGTCGCAGAGAAAAAAATTCCTGGCCGTGCGCAGTGATCCGTTTTTTAACGCACTGCAGGTAAAATTCGGTTATGCCGTAACCTGCCATAAAGCACAGGGCGGTCAATGGAAACATGTGTTCGTTGATCAGGGGTATATGACAGACGACCGGGTGAACACCGAATACCTTCGCTGGCTGTACACCGCTTTTACCCGTGCTTCGGAGAAACTGTACCTGGTGAATTTCCCTGCCGTTTTCCTGGAAAACGGGTAAACAATTCTTTTGTGTAAAATGTTTTCATTATATGTAAGTCGGATATTATGAAAGGGCATCACTTTCATCGTCAACCGGACCGGAAAGAGGGCCGGCCGAGCAGCCGGAATCTTCTGATCAGCACCGGCCTGAACGGGGGGATTACCGTGGTGCAGGTAGTGGGAGGGATCGTTTCGGGAAGCCTGGCCCTGATTTCCGATGCCCTGCACAATTTCAGCGATACCCTGGCCATTTTGCTTGCCTACCTGGCCATCCGGATGGGTAAAAAACCTTCGAACCTGAAAAAAACGTTCGGATACAAAAGGGTGGAGATCCTCACCGCTCTTTTCAACGGAGTGGTGCTGATCGGTATTTCCCTGTACCTGTTTTTTGAAGCCTGGGAACGTTTTCACAATCCCCGCCCGGTGCGGGGTGGACTGATGTTGTGGGTGGCGGTAACAGGCCTGCTGGCCAACCTGGTGGCCGTGTTGCTGTTGAGGAAGGATTCCCGCTCGAGCCTGAATGTGAAAGCAGCATACCTGCACCTGCTGGGCGATACGCTTTCATCGGTGGGAGTGATAGGAGGTGCGCTGCTGATTGTGTTTTTCAATATAACCTGGGTGGACCCCCTCCTTACGGTACTCATCGGCATTTTTATCCTCCGCGAAACCTGGTCGGTGATAAGGGATACAGTCAATATCCTGATGGAAGCCAGCCCACAGGATCTTGATCTGGGGGAGATACGGACCCGACTGGAAGAACACCCCCTGGTGGATAATGTACACCATGTGCATGCCTGGCAGCTGTCTGATCAACAGGTGCATTTTGAATGCCATGCCGACCTGAAGGAGGACCTTCCCCTCAGCCGGGCGGATAAGGTGCGTCAGGAGCTGGAAGAGCTGCTAACCCACCATTACCGCATCCACCATGTGACCATCCAGGTGGAGTTCGGGGTGTGCGGGGAGAAGGATATGATTTACGGGAATTAGGGCAAACCTGACCATGGGTGTGCCATGTTGAGGTTACGAGTTACGCATGCCTGCTGACAGGCAGGCGTAACGGGTTCACAGAATTTTACTTCTTCCTTTTATTGCCTATTCCCCGATAATTTTAACCAGTACCCTTTTGCGGCGTTTGCCGTCGAATTCCCCGTAGAATATCTGTTCCCAGGGGCCGAAATCAAGTTTACCGCCGGTGACGGCTACCACCACCTCGCGACCCATGACGGTTCGCTTGAGATGGGCATCGGCATTATCCTCGTAGTTGTTGTGCCTGTATTGTTCATAAGGTTTTTCCGGTGCCAGTTTTTCCAGCCAGTTCTCGAAATCCTGGTGCAGGCCCGGTTCATCATCGTTGATAAACACACTGGCTGTTATATGCATGGCATTGATCAGGCATAGTCCCTCGTTAATCCCGCTTTCCTTAAGGCACTGGTCGATCTGGGGGGTTATGTTGATCAATTCCCGGCGACTGCCTGTGTTAAACCACAATTCTTTTCTGTATGATTTCATCGGTATGCAGTATTAAGATTATTTAATGCCCATTGACCGGATGATTCCTTCGATCTTTTCATCCAGTATCCGGCCAACCCGTTCGAAATCGGCCGGCGAATCGAGTTTTTCCTGCACAGAAAAGTAAAATTTGATCTTGGGTTCCGTACCCGAGGGTCTTACGGAGATTTTCGATCCGTCTTTCAACTGGAACTGCAGCACATTGGAACGGGGGAGGTTAATGGAATGCCTCAGCTGGCTGATCATATCGAAGCTGGTTTGTTTGAGGTAGTCGTGGATCATCATGACATCCTGGCCGTTGATCGATTCGGGCGGAGTGTTCCTGAAGCGGTCCATCATCTGCTGGATCTCTTCGGCACCCGATTTGCCCTTCCGGTAAATGGAAATGAGTTTCTCCTTGTAGTAACCGAACTCCAGGTACAGGTCCATCAATACATCCGGAAGGGTTTTTCCCTGTTCCTTTGCCCATGCAGCGATCTCGGCCACCAGGGCACAGGCTGAAACCCCGTCTTTGTCCCTTACAAAATCCCCTGCCAGGTATCCGTAGCTTTCCTCTCCGCCTCCGATGTAAACGGCTTTTCCCTCGTTTCTTCTGATCACATCGGCGATGAATTTGAAGCCGGTGAGGACGTTATAGCATTTTACTCCGTGCTTTTCGGCGATATCGGCCATCAGTTCGGTGGTCACGATGGTTTTGATAACGTATTCCTTTCCCGTGAGCCTTCCCATTTCAGACCATCGTCTGAGTTGGTAGTACAGCAGGAGGGAGGCGGTTTGATTTCCGTTCAGGAGGATATAGCCCTTTTCCGGGGATTTGACCGCCACGCCCACCCGGTCGGCATCGGGATCGGTGGCCAGCACCAGTTCGGCATCCACCTCACGGGCCCGGGCCAGGGCCATTTCCAGGGCGGCCGGTTCTTCAGGGTTGGGGGAATGTACGGTGGGGAAATTTCCGTCAGGAACATCCTGTTCGGGCACATGAAAAATATTTTTGAAACCGAATTTTTTCAGGGTTCTGGGTACCATTTCCACCCCGGTGCCATGGATAGGGGTAAATACGATCCGCAGATCGCTGTGTTTTTTGATGGATTCCGGCGACAACGAAAGGGTAAGCAGCTGGTTGAGGTAGAGGGTATCCAGGTCCTCTCCAATGATCTCGATCATATCTTCCGGTCCTCCGAATTTTACCTCATCAATGTCCTTTATGTTCTGAACTTCCCGGATGATATTCTTATCGTGGGGTTCGATTACCTGGGCTCCGTCTTCCCAGTATGCCTTGTATCCGTTGTATTCTTTCGGGTTGTGTGAAGCAGTGATCATGACGCCTGCCTGGCATTTGAAATGCCTGATGGCGAAGGAAAGTTCGGGGGTAGGGCGGAGGGAATCGAACAGAAATACCCTGAATCCGTTGCCTGTGAAAATCCGGGCGGCGGTTTTGGCAAACAGCCTGCTGTTGTTTCTGTTATCATGGGCTAGAGCCACCCTGATTTCATCCCGGCCGGAAAACTCTCTCCGCAGGTAATTGGCCAGTCCCTGGGTAGCCATTCCCACGGTGTAGATATTCATCCGGTTGGTTCCGGCTCCCATGATCCCTCGCAGCCCGCCGGTTCCGAATTCCAGGTCTTTGTAAAAAGCATCGATCAGCTCGGATTCATTTTCCTCGAGCATTTTTTTCACCTCTTGTTTGGTGGCTTCGTCGTAATTCCCTTCGAGCCATTTCTGTGCTCTGGCACGAACTGTGGTCAGGATGTCATCGTTCTTCATTTCCTTTTTTGTTATCGTATGATTTTTTTCACACAATGGTTCAAACTGTCTTTCCAGTATGGTATTTCAATGTTCAGGGCTTTCCTGATCTTTTCGGTGTTCAGCACGCTGTAGGCGGGCCTCCGGGCAGCCTGGGGAAAATCGGCAGAAGGAATGGGGATCACCCTCCAGGGCAATCCGGCTGCTTCCATAATGGCCACGGCAAATTCATACCAGCTGCACGATCCGGAGTTGGCGTAATGGTAGATGCCGGGTTCAATGCTGTTTTTTTGTATTTTCTGAACGATCAAAGCGATCACTTGCGCCAGGTCGTCGGCCAGGGTAGGACTACCCACCTGATCGGAAACTACCTTTACTTCGGAACGTTTTTCAACGATATCCAGAATGGTGGTAACGAAATTTTTCCCTTCAGCCGAATACAGCCAGGAGGTTCTCAGGACGATTCCTCTGGGATTTTTCAGTACGGTCTGCTCTCCAATCCATTTGGAATAACCGTATGCCGAAATGGGATTGGGATGATCGGTTTCCAGCCAGGGCTGGTTTTTACTCCCGTCGAAAACATAATCGGTGGAAATGTGGATCAGCCAGGCATCGTAGGTCTGACAAACCATGCTCAACTGTTCCACCGCCTTCCCGTTCACGGCATTGGCCTTTTCAGGTTCTGATTCGGCCTGGTCAACGGCTGTGTAGCCCGCCGTATTGATCACCAGGGCAGGAGGGTGTTCCATGGCGGCCTTGCGCAGGGCAATGGAACATGTAATATCCAGTTCGTGCAGGTCGGTAAAAAAGGGTTTCACATCGGGCCATTCAGCCAACTGCCCTGTGAGGATCTTTCCGAGCTGTCCGTTGGCCCCGGTAACCCAGAGATATTTGTTATCCTGTTTCATTTCCCGGCAAAGTTAAGAAATGCAATCGATATTGGTTTTAAATAAATGGGTATTGTTTCATAACCTGTTCTCATTTAGGTTATTATATGTATTTACCAACAGGTCCGAATGATCGGTTCATACACTTTTCTAACTCCCGTTCGCTATAAAAAAAACGAAAGTACCCGGCCGCCTGCTGGCCGCGAAAATCAAATTAACGGTTTGCTTCATGTTGTTTACCATTTACGGTTTATTGTTACCTGTATTTTCCCAGGCACCGGGTACTTTGGACTACCAGACCTCAAACCGGGCAGCGGAAATGTGGTGATCGGATACGATGCCATGGCCGATATTTGTTACGGACCTGTGGGAGTGGTATCGCAGAATGTGATCAATGGTGCCGGAGCGGGGAAAAAAGCCATGAACAGTTCGGGCACTGTTTTTATCGGCTACGAGGCCGGAATTGAAGAAACGGGATCCAACCTCCTGTATCTTGCCAATTCAGCCACTGCCACTCCCCTGGTTTATGGCAACTTTGAAAGCCATCTTTTCGGAACAAGCGGGGATATTGAATATGCAGGTACACTGGCTGAGGTTTCCGGTAAACGGCTCAGGACAAACATCATCCTACTGAAGGGCGTGACAGAAAAGTTGTGGCAGATCAGGGATATCCGTTTCGATTGGAAACCCTGGAAAACCGGGAATAAACGGCACATAAATCCCGGTCAGCCGGGTGAGGGTGGATGGGCTAAACCAGGAAATTTATTTCGGCTTCACTGAAAATGGGCAGCCTTTTGTCTTTGGCCGATACAATGGTTTCTGCCGGATCCAGTTTCCAGTCGATTGCCAGAGCAGAATCGTTGTAAATGATCCCCCGCTCAGAAGCCGGATGATAATACTGGTCGCATTTATATTCCACAACGGCTGTTTCACTCAGTACGGCAAACCCGTGGGCAAAACCTCTGGGAATGTACATGTGCCTGTGATTTTTTTCACTGAGCCGTTCGCCGTACCACTTGCCGAATGTGGGGGAATCCTGACGGAGATCCACGGCCACATCCCATATCTCGCCACTGATTACATGCACCAGTTTGGCCTGGGAGTAGGGTGCCAGCTGATAGTGCAATCCCCTGACCACGCCCCTGACCGACCGCGACTGGTTGTCCTGAACAAAATGTCCGGGCAGTCCGGCTTCCAGAAAGGCATCTTCCCTGAATTTCTCAAAAAAATATCCCCTTTCATCTTCAAACACCCGGGGTTGAATTATAATGATTCCCTGTAAATCTGCATGTATGAATTCCATCATTTGCTCATTTTAATGAAACGGTAGCGGTTTTTCACGGGCAATGCGCAGTAAATATTCGCCATACTGGCTGTTTTTCATTTCCTTTCCCAGTTGTTCAAGCTGCTCTTTGCTGATGAATCCCTTTTTATAGGCTATTTCTTCAATACAGGATGCTTTCAGACCCTGTCGTTTTTCCAGGGTAGAGATGAAATTAGCAGCCTGCAGCAGACTGTCGTGTGTTCCGGTATCGAGCCAGGCCATGCCTCTTCCCAGCAGCCTTACCTTGAGTCTGTTTTCTTCCAGGTACAGCCGGTTCAGATCGGTGATTTCCAGTTCCCCTCGGGCTGAGGGCTTTAGGGTGGCCGCTTTTTCTGCCACATCGCCCGGGTAAAAATAAAGTCCTGTAACGGCATAATTGGACCGGGGTGTCTCGGGTTTTTCTTCTATGCTGATCACCCTGCCCTGTTCGTTGAACTCTACCACACCGTAGCGCTCGGGGTCGGTCACGTAATAACCGAATACCACGGCCCGGTCGCGGATGCCGGCCGTTTCCGTAAGGATATTTCCCAGGCTGTGACCGTAGAATATATTATCGCCCAGTACCATGCATACGGGTTCCCCGTCAATAAATTCACGACCGATCAGAAACGCCTGGGCCAGGCCCTCAGGCCGGGGTTGCTCGGCATAATGCATACGTAATCCTATCCTGCTGCCGTCACCGAGCAGGTCACGGTATAGCGGCAGGTCGCGGGGAGTGGAGATGACGAGGATATCCCTTATCCCGGCTAGCATCAGCACCGAGAGGGGATAATAGATCATGGGTTTGTCATAAACGGGAATGATCTGTTTGGAGATGCTGCGGGTAATGGGATGAAGGCGGGTTCCCGATCCGCCGGCAAGAATGATTCCTTTCATGATCAGATGATGCTTTTAAAGTATGCAATGGTTTTTTCCAGTCCTTCTTCCAGAGGGACGGCCGGTTCCCAGCTCAGCTCCCTGCGTGCCAGGGTAATGTCGGGTTGTCTTTGCAGGGGATCGTCCTGTGGCAGGGGAGCATGTCTGATCCCTGAACGCGAACCGGTTAACCGGATGATCATCCTGGCCAGTTCGAGGATGGTAAATTCCCTGGGATTCCCCAAATTTACGGGTCCTGTTAACGATTCCCTGCTTTCCATGAGTAAAATAAGCCCTTCCACCAGGTCGTCAATGTACTGGAAACTTCTGGTCTGGTCCCCGTTACCGTAAATAATGATATCCTCATGTTTGAGGGCCTGAACAATGAAGTTGGATACAACCCTGCCGTCGGAGGGGTGCATCCGCGGACCGTAGGTATTGAAAATGCGTGCGATCTTTATCTTTACCCCGTTCTGTACATAGTAATCCATAAAAAGGGTCTCGGCACAGCGTTTTCCTTCATCGTAACACGACCGCGGACCGATCGGATTGACATTTCCGTAATACTCTTCCGGCTGCGGATGCACTTCCGGATCACCGTATACCTCCGAAGTGGATGCCTGCAATATCCTGGCATGGATCCGTTTAGCCAGCCCCAGCATATTGATGGCCCCCATTACCGATGTCTTGATCGTTTTGATGGGATTGTACTGATAATGAATGGGTGAAGCCGGACAGGCCAGGTTATAGATTTCGTCTACCTCAATGTAGAAGGGCATGGTTACATCGTGCCTGATCAGTTCAAAATAAGGATGATCCCTCAGATGGATAATATTTTTCTTTTCACCGGTGAAATAATTATCCAGGCAGATCACCTCGTTTCCCTTTTCAAGCAGTTTTTCACAGAGATGGGAGCCGATGAATCCGGCCCCGCCGGTCACCAGGATCTTTTTCATTCTTTTTATGAAGGTTGATGGGGCTTTTCCGGCCGGCCGATTCCGTAGTATCTGAATCCCAGTTCGGCCAGTTCATGGGGATCATATATATTTCTCCCATCGAATACCACCTTCTCTTTCAGTAAACGGCCGATTACCTTAAAGTTAGGCAGTCTGAATTCGTTCCATTCGGTTACCAGTACCAGGGCATGGGCATCGATCAGGGCCTCATACTGGTCGTTGGCATAGCTGATCCTGTCACCCACTTTTTTCCGGGCTTCATCCATGGCCACCGGATCGTAGGCCTGTATGCGGGCACCTGCTTCCAGCAGTTTTTCTATCAGGGCCAGTGAAGGAGCTTCCCGCATATCGTCGGTTTGCGGTTTGAAGGAAAGCCCCCATATTCCAAAGGTCTTGCCTGATATTTTTCCCCCGAAATAGGTGTTTATTTTTTCGAAGAGAACGGTCTTTTGCTGGTTGTTGACTTCTTCCACAGCTCGCAGTATATGAAGGGGATACTGGAATGACTGGGCCGTTCTGATCAGTGCCTGTACATCTTTGGGAAAACAGGAACCTCCGTATCCGGTACCCGGGTAAATGAATTTGTTGCCAATTCGGGGATCGCTGCCGATTCCCCTGCGTACCATGTTGATATCAGCTCCTACCAGTTCACACAGCCCGGCTATCTCGTTCATGAAACTGATGCGGGTGGCCAGCATGGCATTGGCGGCGTATTTGGTCAATTCGGCCGAAGGAATGTCCATGAACAGGATGGGATGGTTGTTCAGCAGGAAGGGTTTGTAGAGCTTCCGCATGATGGATTCCGTCTGTTTCGAGTTGATCCCGATCACAATCCGGTCGGGTTTCAGGAAATCATCCACGGCAGCTCCTTCTTTGAGAAATTCAGGGTTGGATGCCACATCGAAGGGGATCTTCGCTTTTCTCCTGTCCAGCTCCTTCTGAATAGTTTCCTTTACTTTTTTTGCCGTACCCACCGGAACGGTGCTTTTCGTGGCCACCACCACATATTGTTTCATGTACCTGCCTATTTCCGACGCCACGCTCAGTACATGCTTCAGATCGGCGCTCCCGTCTTCATCGGGTGGCGTACCCACGGCTATGAATATCACTTCCGCATCCTTCATGCTTTCTTCCAGGCTGGTAGTGAATTGCAGCCGTTTCTTCTCCACATTCTTTTTGATGAGTGGTTCCAGACCCGGTTCGTAGATGGGCACAATACCCTGGTTCAGTCTGTCAATTTTTTCCAGGTCATTATCCACGCAAACGGTGGTAACTCCGGTTTCAGCAAAACAGGTACCTGTTACCAGCCCAACATAACCTGTACCGACAATGGATATTTTCATAATCTGTATAATGAGGTTTAGAATCGAAAGCAAATGTAATAAATTATGTAGACCACAGAAACCCTTTCAAACACTCAGGGTGTTTTTCATGAATAACCGGGTTGTGTTTACCCGGATACATCGGCCATCATTCCATAATTGGCCAAAAACATTCGACATTTATAAAATATTATTGTAATTTTGCGACCCGATTAGCTAACATAATGTCTAACCCATTAATAGTTAACACTTTTTTACATGTCTGAAACCAATGAAAAAAAGATCCGGCAGGAGGTAGAAGAATCTGCTGAACATACGCCCGATCAGGAAATTGAGCGTACACCGGAAGAAAATGAAGAAACCAAACAGGTGGTCGAACCCGGGGACGAAGTGAAAAAAGAGGAACCGGAATCTTCCGTTACACAGGAAGGACCAGAAGCCGCATCCCAGCCGGAGGAGCCTGCTGAGGAAGCGAAGCAGGAAAAACCGGATGAAGAACCCCGGGAGGAAAAACCTGCTGCTGAAAAGGAAGAGGAAAAAACTGTTATTGAGAAGGAAGAGGAAGAACCTGCAGAAGAGAAACCGGCTGCTGAAAAACAGGATGAAGAAGCCGAAACTGAGGAGAAACCGGCTGAAACGGTAGCCGCGGAAAAAACTGCCGACAGGGGAAAAACGGTGTCGGAAGCAGGACCCGATGATTTTGACTGGGATGCCTATGCCTCCGAGCAGGAGATCGCCGACAAAAAGAAATTTGAAGAATACGAAAAAATGTATGATGAGACCCTGTCCACCGTTGCTGAAAATGAAGTGGTGGAAGGGACTGTCATTGGCATGAACAAGCGCGAGGTAGTGATCAATATTGGCTACAAGTCGGAAGGAGTGGTCAGCCTGAACGAATTCCGCTACAACCCAGACCTTTCCGTAGGAGACAAGGTGGAAGTGTATGTGGAAAGCAAGGAAGACAAGCGGGGACAGCTGGTCCTTTCGCACAAAAAAGCCCGTGCCATGCGGTCGTGGGACCGTGTGAACGATGCCCTTGAAAATGATGAGATCATCAAAGGGTATATCAAGTGCCGCACCAAAGGCGGAATGATTGTGGATGTGTTCGGAATAGAGGCTTTCCTGCCCGGTTCGCAGATCGATGTGAAGCCTATCCGCGATTATGATATGTATGTGGGTAAAACCATGGAATTCAAGGTGGTGAAGATCAACCAGGAATACAAGAACGTGGTGGTGTCGCACAAGGCATTGATCGAAGCCGAACTGGAGCAGCAGAAGAAAGAGATCATCGCCAAGCTGGAAAAGGGCCAGGTTCTGGAAGGTACGGTCAAAAACATTACTTCATACGGCGTATTTATCGACCTGGGAGGCGTGGACGGTCTGATCCATATTACCGATCTGTCATGGGGCCGTGTGAACCATCCCGAAGAAATTGTACAGCTCGATCAGAAGCTGAATGTGGTGATTCTTGATTTTGACGACGAGAAGAAAAGAATTGCCCTGGGACTCAAGCAGCTTACTCCTCACCCGTGGGATTCTCTTGATCCCGACCTGAAGGTAGGCGACAAGGTAAAAGGCCGTGTGGTAGTGATGGCCGATTATGGTGCGTTTGTGGAGATTGCTCCCGGGGTGGAGGGCCTGATCCATGTTTCGGAAATGTCTTGGTCCCAGCACCTGCGCAGTGCCCAGGAGTTTCTGAATGTGGGCGATGAAGTGGAAGCCGTGGTACTTACCCTCGACCGGGAAGAAAGGAAAATGTCACTGGGGATGAAGCAATTGAAAGAAGATCCCTGGGAGAAGATCGAACAGAAATATCCTGTGGGAAGCCGGCATAAGGCCCGTGTACGGAATTTCACGAATTTCGGCGTTTTTGTGGAGATCGAAGAAGGGGTGGACGGCCTGATCCATATATCCGACCTTTCCTGGACGAAAAAGATCAAACATCCGGCCGAATTTACCAGCATCGGCGAAGAAATAGAGGTGGTTGTACTGGAAATCGATAAGGACAACCGCCGCCTGAGCCTGGGTCACAAGCAACTGGAAGAAAATCCCTGGGATGTGTTTGAAAGTATCTTTACCGTTGATTCGGTTCACGAAGGGACCATTGTGGATGTCTTCGACAAGGGAGCCGTGGTAGCCCTGCCTTACGGAGTGGAAGGGTTTGTAACTCCCAAGCATCTGGTGAAGGAAGACGGAACACCGGCCAGGGTGGATGAAAAACTTCCCTTCAAGGTGATCGAATTCAATAAATCGGCCAAGAAGATCATTCTCTCACACAGCAGGATTTTTGAAGACAAGAAAAAAGGAGCATCTGCAGCCAGCAAACGTTCTCAGGAGGCTTCCACCAGAAAGGCGGCCCAGAAACTGAAAAGCAACCTGGAAAAGACCACACTGGGTGATATCAGCGACCTGGCAGCCCTGAAGGATGAGATGGAAAAAGAGCAAAAAGAGAAGCAAAAGAAAAAATAATTCTTATATTTAGTGAAAATTTAGAATTATGGAATTCAATATCGAAAAGAAGGAGAATCATACGCTCATTCAG
>DQWH01000127.1 GCA_011042635.1 Bacteroidota bacterium
AGACGGGTCATGCAACCGCTGAAATACACCACACGTCCGGGTTCAGTAGTGACATTGATTTTTGTCGTATAAGAATAATCGGAGAGCATCCGTCCGTGATGCCTGATCCTTTCGTTTATTCTCATGCCTGTGGTATCAACCTTTACAGGACAGGTTACCCGGCACCTGCCTGCCGTGTTTTATCCCATGTATTTGTGTCGAATCCTTTTCCGTCATCCCTGTACCGGATGGGAAGCCTCATTGAACTCCTCACTCCTCACTCCTTACTCTCTGCTTCTTGATAAATTCCGTGGGGGTCATGCCGAACTGTTTTTGAAAACTGGTGGCAAAATAGGATGAAGACGAAAAGCCTGCCAGGTAAGATACTTCATTTACCCGGTATTCGTTTGACCGGAGCATTTCCGCAGCCTTTTTCAGACGGTACAGCCTGATGTATTCGTTGGTGTTCAGGTCGGTGAGGGCCTTGACTTTCCTGTACAGGGTTGAAACGCTCATTCCCATCATGCCGGCAACCATATCCACACTCAGTTCGGGTTCCGACAGGTTTTTCATAATGATACCGTGCAGTTGCTTCATAAAAGCCTTGTCCATTTTGTTGATAGCCACCGTTTTGTAATTGGTGAGCGGCGACTTCATAAAACTTTCGCAGGCCAGTTCCTTGTTACTGAATAGGTTGGATATCTGAGCCAGAAGAAGTTCGGTGGTAAAGGGTTTTTCGATATAGGCGTCGGCCCCCGATTCCAGTCCCTCGATACGTGCATGCAGATTGATGGTGGCGGTAAGCAATATTACGGGGATATGGCAGTAGTCGAGATTTCCCTTGATGAAATTGCACAATTCGTATCCATCCATTACGGGCATGACCACATCGCTCACTACCATGTGAACTTCCCGGTTTTTGAGAATTTCAACTGCCTCGGCTCCGTTAAAGGCTATAGCGGTATTGTATTTTTCAGAAAGTTCTCCGGCAATGAACCGGCAGAGTTCTTTTTCATCTTCCACGATCAGGATCAGCGGCCGGGGGTCGTGGTCGTTCATCTGTTGTTCCTGCGGTGATTTCTTCCAGGCCATTTCCGTGGCGTGTCATTTTTCTTCTTCGGGAACCGGCGCTGTTGCCGGCTGGTTTTTCGGTAGTTCAAGTACGAAGGAATTTACCCCCGGAACCTTCTGATCGAGGTACAAGCGTCCGTGATGCAGTTCAGCCAGTGACCGGGCCAGGGGCAGCCCCAGGCCGGTCCCTTTCCGGGTTTGTTTTAAGGTGTCGGACTGGATCTGAAAGAAAGGCTCGAAAATTTTTTCACTGTATTCGGGTGGAATGGGTTCACCGTTGCTGTTTACCCGGATACGCAGGCTGTTTTTGTCGGGCATACCGGGTTCCAGAAAAACATCCACTTCGTCCCGGGTGAACTTCAGGGCATTGGTCAGCAGGTTGCTCAGAATCTTGGTTGTATTTTCCTGGTCAAGGAATACAGGGTATTTTTTCCCCGGAAGGTGCAACCTGAACCGGATATGGCTTTCTGTGGCGTTCAGTTTGAACCGTTTGAAAGTACTTTCCAGTAGTTCACATACATTGGTTTGTTTGAAATTCAGCCGGAAGACTTCCTTTTCGGTTTTCCGGAAATCAAGCAGCTGTGTGGTCAGATCGAGCAGGCGGTCGGTGTTTCTTTTCATTATGGACAGATTCTCCAGCACGGTATCGGGGCATTCATTCGATTGAAGGATCTTATCCAGAGGGGCCTTGATCAGGGTGAGGGGAGTGCGGACTTCGTGGGTAATATTGGTAAAGAAATTGATTTTGGCGTTCAGAATTTCTTTTTCCTTTCTGTTTTCCAGGGCCTGTATCTTTTGTTTCTGTTCCTGCCTCTTTTTCCTTTCCCGCCATCTGTACAGGAAGTAGGTCCCGGTCATGAACAAAAGCAGGTATAATCCGAAAGCCGGAAGGGAGGCATAAAAGGGAGGGGTAATCCGGATCAGCAGGGTGGCTTCTTCCTCATTCCAGCTGTTGTACCAGTTTTGTGTAGATACCCTGAATAGGTATTTGCCCGGCGGAACATTGGTATAGTACACCCTGCGGTTGGTGGGCAGGTAGGTCCAGTTCTGGTCGGCTCCTTCCAGAATATAGCGGTAACGGGTCATTACCGGATTGGTAAAGCTGGGAGCCACAAAATCGATGCTGAAAGATGACTGGTTGTGTTTGAGCCTGATTTCCCGGGAATGGGTAATGCTCAGGGCATTGTCTTGGATGTCCTTTATATTTTCCGGTCCCTGTCCGGAACACTGAATGCCGGTAATGAAAACGGGAGGGTTATACGTGCTGGTACAGAAATTGGCCGGATTGAATGCGATCAGCCCGTCAACCGTACCGAAATACATTTTTCCGTTGTGATCCAGATAAGCTGAATTGTAACTGAAATGATTGCTCAGGAGTCCGTGTTCTTTGTTATACATGGACATTTGCAGGGTTTCCGGATTAAATTTCAGCAGGCCCCGGGTGGAAGAGATCCACAGGTTTCCCTGTCCGTCTTCCAGAATGGAACAGAAGATGCCGCAGGGCAGGCCATCTTCCATGGTAAAGCGGCGGAACCGGTGGTTTTCCCTGTCTTCCAGGCAGCAAAAACCGTTGCCTTCGGTAGTGAACCACAAGCGGTTCTGCCTGTCCTCGTAGATAGAAGTAATCCGGTTGGAACTGATGCTGGCAGAATCCCGGGGATCGTAGTAAAGATGGGTGCAGGTATTGTTTTTCCTGTCGTAACAGAAAATACCCGATCCGTAGGTGCCGATCCAGATGATACCGTTCTGATCCTGGAACAAAACATGGATGAAGGTATTGGGTGCCACATCGTGAAGGTATTCTAACCGGGCCTTTTCCCGGTGGTATGCATAAAGACCTGTGCGGGTACCAACCAGGACCGATCCGTCTGCGGTCTTCAGAAAGCAGCTTACGTAATTGTTTCTCAGCCCGCTGGTATTGTCACCCAGAATAAAATGCCGTGTGACGGTTTTTCTTCCGGTATCATACAGAAATGCCCCGTTGTCGTACGATCCCATCCAGAGCAGGCCGTTGTCGTTCAGCAATCCGTGATAATTGACGCTTTTCAGGCCGGCAATGTTCAGATCGGTGTTGAGGTTGGTGAACAGGTTATTCACCGGATCATAAATTATCACACCGGCATCTTCAGTGGCGATCCAGATTTTGCCGGACCCGTCGCCGATTATATTGCGCACTACATTCCCACCCATGGAACCGGGTATTCCGGTGGCATAATACTTTTCAAATGGAGTGGTTTCCTGCGGGAGATAATTGATTCCTCCGTGGTAGGTGCCGATCCATATTCCTCCTTCCCTGTCTCTTGTCAGATTTTTTGCTGCATTGTCGGAAAGCGAATAAGGGTCGGAAACTATTTTAAATGCGTGACCGGTAAACCCTTTTCCCAGGTGATAGCTGTATATTCCGTATTCGGTGGCGAGAAAATATTCCTCGTCGTTTTTTTTCAATATGTCATTCAGAATGATCTCATTGCCTTTCGAATCTTTCCGGCATAATACGGTGGTCTTTCCCGAGTTCGGATCAAACAGTCGCAGGCCGGTACGGGTGGTTCCCAGTAAAAAGCCGTGCGGTCCGGCATCCTCGATACTATTGATAAAAACCGAAAGGGTGTATTCTTCATCTGTGAGGATACTGTATTCGGTAAAACTGTCTGAACGTGGATTGTAATGGTATATGTTCCCGTTGTATGAAGATACCCAGATATTTCCGGAAGCCGTGATGTGAATAGAGGAGGGGGTGAAAAATTCGTACGAGGGATAATGCCGCAATTGCCTGGTGTTCTTGTTGTAGCGGAATACTCCCTGCCTGCCCGAGAACCATATCGCGTTATCGGAACTGACGGCGATATCGCTTATGAGGCCGGTAGATATCTGGCCGGACAGAGTGATAAAATGATCGTGATGGGGTTCGTAGTAACAGATGCCCCGGGGGGTACCGATCCATATCAGCCCCTCCCGGTCTTCACAGAGCGCCAGGATCATATTGTCGATGATGCTGTTTCTGTCTGTTGCATTATAAACATAGGTCCTGAACTGGTGTCCGTCAAAGCGGTTCAGGCCGTCCTTCGTACCAAACCACATGAAACCCCGCCGGTCCTGCAGGCTGCATATGATGGTATTGTTCGAAAGTCCGTCTTCGTTGCAGTAATGGCGGAAGTAATGCTTTTGTGCCATGGTGTCAGTAGAGGCCGACATGAGCACAAATAAGGGAATCCATAGGATCCGTTCCATGATGGGATGCTTGAGGGTGTTTTATTACCGGTGCATTTTCCTGTGTCAAACAAAGTAAGAAAAGAAAAAGATAAAATACAGGTCCGATCCTTTCACTTTTTATTCATCCGGGCTTGCTGCCTCCTTTTTATGCCGGAATATTGATATCATCTGACCGAATTTTAAACTAATGAATGTTTTTTCAACATTAATTTTAACAAAGTTTAAAATGAAAACTGTGTTTTCATTATTACCATTCTTCCTATACCTTAAATTCTATCCAATCTATGAAAAAAAACAGTATTTATTTGAGAAAAAAGAACGGAATCCCGTATTCTGCTCTTTTGACCAAAAAGCTTACTGTTCTCTTCGTCTTCCTGCATTTTTTTCTCCTGAAGGGTATCCGAAATTTAAATATTGCATTTCCGGTAGAATGGATGTAATATTTTTACGCCCGGGAGGAATAACAAATAAACATAATCTGTAAAATATTTAGTCAACATGAATAAGGTTCAATTCTTCCGGCTGGCAGGGATACTGGCAGTTTTTCTGCTTGCCGGGTGTGCTTCTTATGTGGAAGAGCAGACAACGGCGAGGAGGTTTGAATGGATCGTATCACCTGAAGTGCACCCCGACAACCGGGTTACTTTCCGTTACCGGGCTCCGGATGCCGGTGAAGTGCTGGTTGATGCGCAGTTCGAATCCGACCCCGTTGCCATGACCCTCGATACTTCCGGTGTGTGGAGTGGTACACTTGGTCCGGTTAAACCCGATATCTATCCTTATTCTTTTCTGGTGGATGGCATCCGGGTCATGGATTCCGGTAATTCGCATTATTTCCCAAACGAACGGTTCAAGGGCAGCCTGGTGGATATCCGGGGAGAAACCCCGCTGGTACATTCCCTGAAGGACGTTCCACACGGCCTGGTGCATTATGAGTACTATCCTTCTGAAACACTGGGCACCAACGCCAGGGTGCTCGTTTATACTCCCCCGGGATATGAGGAATCTTCCGGTGTGTCTTATCCGGTTTTTTATCTGGTCAGTGGAGCCACCGATACGGAGGAAACTTATTTCAAGGTGGGGCGGGCCAATCTGATTGTTGACAACCTGATTGCCGCCGGAAAGGCCGTACCCATGATCATTGTCATGCCCTATGCCAATCCATATCCCGAACTGAGGGAACTGAACCGCCAGGTGGAAGCGGATCTGTTGGCAACCGACCTGTTTACCGATGAAATAATCCACGAGGTGATCCCGGCCATAGAAGAAAACTACCGGGCACAGACCGGACCCGAAAACAGAGCTATTGCCGGTTTTTCACTGGGCGGAAGACAAACACTGGCAGCAGGCCTGGGTCACCCGGAGATTTTCTCCTGGGTATTTGCCTATGCTCCGGCTATTTTTGATCGGGAACTGGATGACCTTTTTGAGAAAACCTATGCCGGTCCGGAAGACCTCAATGAAGCTCTGAACCAGCTGTGGGTGAGTTGCGGCAGGGATGACGGTCTGTATGAGGCTTCAGTAAAATTTACGGGTCTGTTGAAAGACAAGGGGATCAACCATGAAACCTTTTTTACGGACGGAGGCCATACATGGATGAACTGCCGGCTGTTTCTTGCCGAAACCGCCCGCCGTCTTTTTGAATAAATAATATGGTAAATATTCTGAATAAGAAGTAAATCCTCAATCTATGAAAAATACAATAAAACCGATTTGTTTTTCTTCCGCTGTATTGATCAGCGGGTTTCTTGCAATAGCCTCTTCCTGCGGGGGAGAGCAGACAACCGGTAAAGAAGGACTGGCAATGAAAGAAGAACAGAAAGTGGTAAAAGTGATCCACGATATTCCTTACCGGGATGGAGAAAGCGAATCATGGCGGCTGGACCTGGCCGCACCCGAAAATTTCGGCGAAGAGATCCGTCCGGCGATCGTAATCATTCACGGCGGTGGGTGGAGGGCCGGCAGCAAGCAGAATATGGTTTACCGGAACCTGCTGATCCACTACGCATTTCAGGGATACGTAACTTTATCTGTGGAATACCGTTTCGATCAGGAAGCCGCTTTCCCTGCCTGTGTGGAAGATGTGAAATGTGCCGTACGCTGGCTGCGTGCCCATGCCGGTCAGTACTCGGTTGATCCTGACCGTATCGGGGCTTACGGACATTCAGCCGGAGCCCACCTGGCCCTGATGCTGGCTATGTGTCCTCCCTCGGCCGGGTTGGAAGGGGACGGTGGATGGGACGAATATTCCAGTATGGTGAATGCTGTGGCGGGCGGATCAACTCCCACACAAATCGGTGCCCGGCACAGTGACTGGGGCAAACCCGAATGGTGGCCCATAGGATATATTTCAGAAGATGTACCACCCATGCTTTTAATACATGGCGTGGATGATCCCATTGTTAAAGTGGAACTGGTAGACGATTTTGTCGAAAAATTGAAAGCTGCAGGTGCCAGAGACCTCACGTATATCAGGGAAGAAGGTGCCCATCACGGCATTGCTTACGATCAGAAACTGGATATCACCCAGCCGGCCATGGATGCATTCTTTGCCCGTACCCTCCGGCCGGGCGGGGAACAGGAATAATGTTCCGGCGGGGGCATACCCGCCGTAAAAAGAGGACAAAAAATGAAAGCAATGGTACTGACCGGTCGGAACCGGATCGAGATCGTTGAGAAGCCGGTGCCCGAAATGGTGCGGCCCGATGAGGTGCTGATCAGAATGAAATCGGTGGGGGTATGTGGCTCGGATATTCATTATTACCGGGAGGGGCGTATCGGAAGGCAGGCGGTGCAGTATCCTTTTACCATCGGCCATGAAGGGTCCGGGATCGTGGAAGAGGTGGCCGGCGGAGTGACCCGCGTCAAGCCCGGCGACCGGGTGGCCATCGATCCGGCCATGCCTTGTTACCGGTGTGATCAGTGCCGGGCAGGACGATATCACACCTGCCGTAACCTGAAATTTCTGGGTTGCCCTGGTCAGTCGGAAGGCTGTTTGCAGGAATATGTGGTGATGCCGGAGGAAAGCTGTTACAGGCTGCCGGATAACGTTACCTTCGACCAGGCGACCCTGTCCGAGCCGCTTAGCATCGGCGTTTATGCCGTGGATCTTTCCGTTCCCATGAAAGGAGCCCGTATCGGAATCCTCGGTTCCGGCCCCATCGGGATCAGTGTGCTTTTGCCATCCCTGGCACAGGGAGCTGATAAATTGTATGTTACCGACAAAATTGATGAGAGACTCCGTATCGCGGCTGAAATGGGGGCCCACTGGACAGGTAATCCTGACAAACAGAATGTGGTGAATGATATCCTGGAACATGAGCCCCTGCAGCTCGATGCGGTTTTCGAGTGCTGCGGAAAACAGGAAGCGGTGGATCAGGCGGTGAAACTGCTTAAACCGGGAGGAAAGCTGATGATCATCGGGATCCCTTCATTCAGCCGGTGGAGCTTCGATGTGGATGATCTCCGGCGCAGGGAAATCTGTGTGCAGAATGTCAGACGGCAGAATGAGGCGGTGGAAAAGACATTACACTTGATCTCCTCAGGAGAACTCCGTCCCGACAGGATGCAAACCCATTATTTCTCCTATGCCGAGGTGGCCGAAGCCTTCGAACTGGTGGCCGGTTACCGCGACGGAGTCATGAAAGCCATGATCCATTTTGAATGAATTCCCGGATATGACCAGCTGTTCCGGTTCGTTGACCATACGCATAAATCGCTTACTTCTTACTTTAACCAACAAAACCTGAGAACATGTACATTGTTGACTCGTACACCATGGCAGTGATCCTGTGCGTGATAACCATGCTTTGCTGGGGTTCCTGGGCCAATACCATGAACCTGAAACCGAAAACCTGGCCCAATCCTCTCTTTTACTGGGATTACTGCCTTGGGATCGTGTTATTTACACTTTTTCTGGGTCTGACCCTGGGGAGTTTCGGAAACGAAGGCAGAGGCTTTATCCAGGATCTGGGACAGGCCAGGGGATATGCTCTTGGTTCGGCCTTCCTGGGTGGGGTGATCTTTAATCTTTCCAATCTGCTGTGGGTGGCGGCTGCTGCCGTAGCCGGTATGTCGGTGGCTTTTCCCATTGCTGTGGGACTGGCTCTGGTGATCGGGGTATTTCTGAACTATATTACCGAGTCCACCGGAAATCCGGTAGTACTTTTTGCGGGGGTGGCCCTGGTGGTGGTGGCCATTGTGGTGAATGCCCTGGCCTACCGTACCGTACCGGAGAAAGAAGAAGGAGATACCCGCAAAGGCATTATCCTGTCGGTCCTGGCCGGTGTGATCATGGGATTTTTCTACCTGTTTGTGGTCAAAAGCATATCCCTGAACTTCCGGAATCCCGAACCCGGCATGCTTACCCCTTATTCGGCCGTGTTCGTGTTTGCCATCGGCTGCTACCTGTCGGGTTTTATCTGGAATACTTATTTTATGTACCGCCCGGTGGAGGGCAGGGCAACAACCTACAGGGAGTATTACAAAGAAACTTCTCTGAAGGTGCATATCAGCGGCATTCTGGGTGGGGCCATCTGGGCTATGGGGTTATCTTTCAGCATTATTGCAGCGGAACAGGCCGGTCCGGCTATTTCCTACGGGCTGGGTCAGGGATCTACCATGGTGGGCGCTGCCTGGGGTGTTTTCGTATGGAAAGAATTCAGGGAAGCTCCTAAAAGTACCAACTGGCTGCTCGCCGTTATGTTTTTTGCCTTTGTGGCAGGCCTGGCCCTGATCACCATGGCCCGGATTACCTGATCAGCCCCTGGAGCCGGATATGGTCCCATTCCCCGATGGGTTCCCCCCGGTAAAGGAAGATCACACCGTCTATCCAGGGCCCGTCGTATTCGGGTTGAAGAAAGGATTCCCTCAGGATATGGGTGGTGTGGGTCCCCCCTGCAGATCCCTGGAAAAAATCGTACCAGCTCTGGTAGGAAGGCACTGAACCGGGTCCGCGGTATGCCTCTTTTTCCTGCAGATCGATCCTGGCAACCAGTCCGACTTCCGGAACGGTATCCAGTCCGGCCAGTTCGATGTTCAGTCCGTTGAAATAATATACCGACAGGGAATCAGCCACAGCCACGATCTTTTTTTCCAGCGTCAGGCTGCTGTCAACGGAAATGGTCCGGTCAGGGACAGGAACGGTCCGGTAGAGGTTTTCATCGGCAAGGAAGGTGTCGCGGGATGAATACAAGGTGAACCGTACCGTACCTCCTTCTTCCGCAGGAGCCGTTCTTCTGCATTCACACAGCAGCAGAACCGGAATAATGAATACGGCAAACTTCGTAACAAATCGGTTGAAGCGGGTCTTTTTCATGGCTGTTCTGAAATGATTAGTCGGAGTCATGCCTGCCGTTAAGCGGTTCAATGTGAATGGTGGCGTGAATATTCAGTTCCTCACGGATCAGATCTTCAATTTTCGTGGAGAGCCTGTGCCCTGTATAGATGTCCATCTGGTTGTCGAGCTTGATATGAAAAGTCAGTTCCTTGTGATTGATGTAATTGTGCAGATGGTAATGATGAGGTCTGATATCATCCGAACAGGCTTTCCTGATAAGGGTTTCCACTTTTTCGATCAGTTCCGGGCTGGGTTTTTCACCCAGAAGGGAAGAGATGGCTCCGCGAACGATCTGAAATGCGGCATAAAAAAGCATCAGGGCGATGAGGATTCCCAGCGCACTGTCAATCCACCAGAAGCGGCTGCTGAGGAAGATCCCCGCCAGCACCAGGACGGAAGAAAGGGCGTCGGTGCGGTGGTGCCAGCCGTCGGCTTTTACGGAAAGGTTTTCTGTTTTTTTTCCGAGATAAAATGCATACCGGGCCAGCCCTTCCTTTGCCGCAATGGAAATGCAGGTAACCACAATGGCTGTGGTGCCGAAATCGGCCGATCCCTGGTCACGGACCTTTACAATGGCATCTCTCACCAGATCGAACGCAATGATGGCCAGCAACACACCGATAAAGATGGCGGATATCTGCTCCCACCTGCCGTGGCCGAAAGGATGTTCCCTGTCCGGTTTTCTGCTGGAGAGCTTCACACCAACGATTACGATTACCGAACTGAGAGAATCGGACAGGGTATGCCAGGCGTCGGCAATCAGGGCAATGGATCCGGAAACAATCCCGGCCCACATTTTCAGTCCGAACAGCCCGAAATTGGCCAGAACGGAAACAAAACCTTCCTTATAAGCTGCTTTTTCCCGGTTCATTGCCATAGTACCGGCCTTAAAGTTACAAAGAATATTTCATATGGCTGTTTGCCGGTGTTTTTGCAAATGATTTTAAATCAATGAAGTATAAAATTTAAGAAAAATAATTCGGTTGCCTGTGTAATGAAAACCATCCGGTATCGTCTTCCCATTGAAAACCGGTCATAAACAGAAGTTAAACCAATTAACAATTAACTGAGTAATATCATGAAAAAGACGATGACAACCCTGATCCTGGTTTTGCTGCCCCTGATGCTGGCAGCCCAGGCCGACCCCATTGACAAACTGTTTGACAAATACGGGGAAAAAGAAGGATATACCACGGTGTATATTTCAAAGAAAATGTTTGAAATGGCCTCTGCCATGGAAATGGACGACCCCGAGGTACAGGAACTGGTGAAGAATCTTACCAGAATCCGTATCCTGGCCAGCGACGATGTGGAAGAGGCCGGAGTGAATTTCTTCGACGAATTGAAAAATGATTTTCCTTTCGGTCAGTTTGAAGAGCTCATGACAGTACATGAGAAAGACCAGGATGTCAGGTTCCTGGTGAAGGAAGTCGACGGGAAAATCTCTCACCTGGTCCTGATTGTGGGAGGTGCTGACAATGCCCTGATCAGCATTGAAGGCCTGATCGATCTGAAAAACATCGGCAAACTTTCTTCAGGACTGGGCATTGAGGAACTGGACCATCTCGAGGACAGTTTACAGTAACTAAAAGTGATAACCTGAGAAAAAACCGTTTCATGATATGGAGCGGTTTTTTTATGTGTTGAGGTGGTGGGGGGTTGGGGTGGGGAAATGGAAGACAGTGTATGACGGCCTATCTCTTTACACCGGAAAGCCTCTGCGGGCTTAGCTTGTGCCGTGAATTTAAAGCACACGACGTTTGTTAAAATGCAGTAAAAGAGATGATACGGCGACAAGGGGGCTGCTTGTCGTGAGGTATTGGTTATGCTCTGCAGGCAGAATAATCAAAGCGCCCTGCGCTGCAAAAGTTGTAAATCTGCTGTGGTGAGCGGACAGGGAAATGGTGGAGAAATACCATCAGGTGAGGTTGTGAGAGATGAACGCAAGTGAATCGCTGAAGAAGAGGAGAAATCGCATAAGTTGCAGGGCAAAACGGCATTGTGCAAAGGATGCAGGAACGAGTATGAGTGCTACCTGTTTACAGGCCATGAGCCTGTAAACATTTTTGTGTAAACTGGTAGCCGCTTAGAAATTATACCCTGCATCTATCTCAAAATTTAACAATATACTGATTAATAATAATCCCCCGGTAACGGATCGGTATGCTCCATTTCTGTTGTATGTTGTTAACTGCCGGATAAACAGCCTTCAGCGCTGACTGGTCATCCGGGAATACGGTTTTAGCTGTTGCCGGTAGAGCCGGTGTATTGCAGGGAATATCATGGGATCCGTAAAGTTTTACACCGGCATAAGCAGGTGCCGGCGCAGGAAAAGAAAGAAAACATGGGAAAATTCAGTAACTTGAACCTCTGAAAATAACGGTGCCGGCTACCTGCGTGGCTTTGCACCACCGAAGTTTCACTTTGTTTGTCAGTTAAGAACATAAATACGGAAAACCATGAAAAAAGTATTATCCGGTCTGTTATTGCTCGTCATTGGCATGCCATCTGTATTTACCGCCGAGGTGCTTAAATCGCCTGATAATAAAACCATTGTAACGATCAGCCTGGATGACCGGTTGAGCTTTTCGGTGAAATTCCATGAGGAAGTGATCCTGAAAAACACCGATATCGACCTGTTGTTCAATAATCAATCCTTATACAGCCCAAAAAAATATCGGGTGGTCAGAAGCACCGTAACGGATACGGTATTTCCCGCTATCCCATACAAAAACAGCCGCATTGTTGTTGAATACAATTCCCTGGTGATCCGGTGGAATAACAAATTTAGTGTGGAATTCAGGGCATACAATCACGGTGTGGCATACCGTTTCATTACCGGTGTGGCCGGGGAGGTCGAAGTGAATGAAACGGCGGAACTGGAATTCGGAGGCGATTACACTATCTGGACATCATTCATCAAGGGATTTCAATCTGCCTGCGAGTCGACTTTTGAAAAGTTTCCTGTTTCCGGTATTCCGGAAAACCGGAATACCTACCTGCCCTTACTGGCCGAAACGAACAACCGCAGCAAGATCCTGATCACGGAAGCCGATCTGTACGATTACCCGAATATGTTCCTGAAAAAGGGAGAAAAGGAAAATGAACTGCATGCCGTTATGCCTCCTTACCCGCTTGAAACGGAACTTGTGGGGGACAGGAGCAGCAGGATAACGAAAGCAGCCGGTTATATTGCCCGGACCATCGGTCAGAGAACCTTTCCGTGGCGCCTGTTTATCCTTGCAGAGAATGATGCCGACCTGATCGAATCGGAGCTGGTTTACGTGTTGTCCCGGGAAGCAGACAACGAGGATGGCTCATGGATAAACCCCGGGCGGGTAGCCTGGGACTGGTGGAATGCCTCAAACCTGTACGGGGTGGATTTTAAATCAGGCCTGAATACGGATACCTGGAAATACTATGTTGATTTTGCCTCGGAATACGGACTGGAATACATTATACTGGATGAAGGATGGTCCTATTCAACAACCGACATTACCCGGCCCAATCCGAACCTGGACCTGGAATATCTGATTAGGTATGCGAAATCGAAAAATGTCGGGATTATTCTGTGGACAACCTGGAGAGCTCTGAATGAACAGTGGGAGGTGCTGGATCTGTACCGTCAGTGGGGTGTGGCCGGAATCAAGGTGGATTTCATGAACCGGTCGGACCAGTGGATGGTGAATTTTTATGAGAAAGTGGCTGAAGAAGCTTTCCGGCGCGAACTGCTGGTCGATTTCCATGGTGCATACAAGCCCGTGGGTTTGCGCCGGAAATATCCCAATGTGCTGAGCTATGAGGGAGTATATGGCCTGGAGAACTGCAAATGGTCGGAAATGGTCACGCCGGAACACAATTTGACCATTCCATTTATCCGGATGGTATGCGGACCCATGGATTATACTCCGGGAGCCATGCGGAATTACCATTCAAAGGAGTTTTCCCCCATTTTTGAAAGACCGTCGAGCATCGGAACCCGCTGTCATCAGCTGGCTTTGTTCATCCTCTATGAATCAGGACTGCAAATGTTTGCCGACAGTCCCTCCAACTACCGCAGAGAAGAAGAAACTACCGGCTTTCTGGCAAAAATACCGGTGGTGTGGCACGAAACCCGGGTGCTGGAAGCCAAACTGGGTGAGTATCTGGTCATAGCCCGGCGGAACGGGGATGCCTGGTATATCGGGGGGATAACCAACGGTGAAAGCCGTTCTTTTAACATTGACCTGTCATTCCTGAAATCAGGA
>DQWH01000033.1 GCA_011042635.1 Bacteroidota bacterium
AGTTCGTTCAGGGTAGCCAATCGCCAGAGGGTTTCACCGGCAAGGCCCTGCTCGTATTTGATTCGGGCAGAGAGATAAACCATATGCAATACTTCCCGGCCGCTGTCATCTTCCAGGAACAGGCGGATCAATTTCTGCGCAACCGGTATCGATTCGGTCGCTTTCCTGAATTTACCTGAACAGACCAGCCGGCGCATGTCTTTTTTATCCATTCTGACCAGGGCATCGCCTATCCCGGCCAGCAGGTCGATTTCAACATGGCGGGTAAGATTCAACTCACGTATAGTGGCAAACTGGTACCTTTGGGCCATTTCCCGCATTTTGTGCCGGGTAATGTTAAACAGGAATTTTTAAGGAAATTTCAATTCCTGCACAGACCCGCTCTCGGGTCTCTGCAACTGTACCAGTTTAGGGAAATATTCACTCAGTCTCAGGGTCAGAGCCTGATTGATCTGGTCAATACCTCCCTGGGGAAGAAAATACACCCGGGCGCTTTCATCCGACTCTTCCACCAGTTCCTGGTTTTTCATGTATTCATCGAAACGGTCGTACCAAAAATCAATGTCCGTCAGTTTTTTGTCTGCTTCCACCTGGTAGTACCTGTCAATTTTTCCGGCGTAAATATCCTTCAGGTACTTTTTAACAAGAGGCGGCAGGCGAATGGTGTCTTTTTCCTTAAAATTCTCAGGTACCGGCTCTTTTTCCTGATCGGTAACCACAAACAGTATCTCATCGATCCTGCCACACGCCCGGATGACATATTCCACGGCCGGCACAATCATAGGAAAGACAAGAAAATCCTTCACGTGTTCATAATCGCGTCTGAGCTGCTGACATCCCGACCGCATGGAATACAATGCATAGCTTTCAGGATGGCCGGCTTGTGCCATAACCGGCACCGATGTTTCCATACCGTCTGAACCGGTATAGCGGTAATCAAATTTTCCGGTCATGCCGGCATATTCTTCCCGGTTTTTCAATTGCACATCGCGCGAACCGGTGGTAAGAATGAGGATGGTTTTCATCATGTTGCCATTGAAAGTTGAACAAAACCCAGCAGGTGAAAGTCGCGGTGCATCTTTCGTGTTTTAGGAAAAAACATGTCCCGGTATTTTCTGTTTCCCGGCCGTGCCTGGTTCAGTATGTCATTATATATCTCATCTTTTACCAGTTCTTCATCTTTAATCCATGCTCCGGTCATAAAGGTCCAACCGCTTCCGAAACCAAGCCGCACCAGGCAGGAATTCTCATCCAGGGAAGCCGCTTTCTCGTGAAGCGATTCCAGAGTATTCAGATAACCGTCCACAATGCTTTCCCCCCTGTCTTCCTCCCAGAATTCCATTTCCTTTTGCAACATTTCAATAGTATGTCTGTTCACTCCAGAAAACAATGATTGCATATTTTTCAGATAATCCGGTTCATTCCTTATCCAGCCGTTTTCCAGATTTTTTCTGAGGTGTGCTTTCCTGATCTGCATACCGGCTTCAGCCACACTATCCGCCGGTATGACCTCTATCAATTGCCTGACAGAATCTTTGTATGTTATTCCACGCCCGGTATAATTCATGGTATCCACCACCAGGGCTTCTGTATTTCCCTGAAAATGCAGGTCGCCTATCTGCAGAAAGCGCAGCAGGTCGTGATTGGGATCCTTCCCGAAGCAGGCTTCCACTACCTTATTATCTTGAAATTCGAATTTCCCTTTTTTATAAAAGCCCAGTTTATCTTTTCCCCATAAACGGGTATGTTGTTTCAGCCAGTTATTTAAAAGTGCGGTTCTGATAGCCCCTTTCAGCGAAGAACCCGGTATCATGGCCAGGCCCATGCCATTATGTAACTGCTCTCTCAGATACTGAATATTACCTATGCTGCCATTGATTCTTAGTATTCTCCTGGCTACATCGTTTAATGTCAGGCCCGGTTTTCTTGTTTTCAGATACTCCAGCAATTTCTCTCTCCTTTCTATGATGTGCACCCATTTATCAATGTTCTCACTGCCAATGGTACTGAGCACCTTCTTATCATCAACCAGAGCGATTTCATTTCCTTCGGCCAGAAATTCGATCTGACGCTGCAGATTCAGTCCGCTGCCAATATGAACCGGTGAAACAGTTTCGCAGGTAACTTTTTGCATAACTTGTTAATTTTGGTTTATACGCAAAGGCACACAAACCGGACGGCCATCTCTCCACACCGGGTGCATGTCGGGATCATTCCACTCCGGCCGGAGATCAACTATTTTTCCTTCCAGCGAAGGAGCATAGAACATGCTTCCTTCTGTGAACATATACACTTTTTTCTTTCTTAAATGCCTGAATCTGGAATAAACAGACCCGGACATATATCCGCCCCTTTCCATAAGTTGCCACCTGCTGTTTTCAAGCATGCCGGGCTGAAGTTCTTCTTTCAGCGGACAATAAAGCCCCAGGGTAATCACAGCATCAGGATTTTCCACTGCATACAGTTCCAGATTTTCTTTACTATGACTGAATAAACCGCTACCCACCGAACGGTCTGTTCCCAAACCCTGATCGGCAAGAAACAACAAACAGGATTCAATCCGGGCGCTGAAATTTGGTTCGTCTTCCTGAAGCATGAAATAAAGCCCTGCGTTTTTTTCAAAATACATAAAATCCATATAAAATGGAGTAGCTCTATTTTGTTGTTCAGTTGCTTCCGGTTTCCCTCTGCCGGCATGTTCCCTTAAAGTTACCCGTTGCCTCAGGTAACTTTGGTATGCATTGCATTTCAGTTCTTTCGTACTGAGTATCTTTCCGTCCGGGCTAAGCTGTTTCTTCTCAAACCTGACGGTTTCCCCGGCAAGAATGCGGTTAAAAATATCTGCTGAAAGAAACTCCAGTTTTTTTATGAGTTTCGACAACCGGTTTTCATTCAGATGAGGGCATTCCAGTGGAAGGCGCATGAACGGCTTCGGTATGAAACACTCATTTTCAATAAAAGGGAAAGCCGAACTCACCCGGAATGACCTGAAAAAATCCCATGCCTTTTCTTCACCATACAGTTCCACGTACGCAGAGGCAAGTGCACTTTTGAGGGTATCGGAATGCAGTTTAGGAGACAGCCGGTCGTACTCTTCACCCAAACCCAGACCCAGGTGAACCGGCGTGGTAAAATGTAATCGGATGATTTTCATGGTTCCCGTTTTACTTTCAATAAGCGGTATTAAGAAATATCCATCGCCTTTTCAGCCTCTTCTCCAGCATAAAAATTACTACTCCGTTCGGTCATCTTTTCCACCGTTACTTTCACCTGCCCATAGCCTCTGGAACCGTTTCCGCCAAGGTAATCATCCTCCAGAAGCCTAATGGCTTCAAACACGTTATCGATCAATTCCTTTTCATTATCTCCATCAAAAACATTCAGCACCATATTGAGCTCAAATTCGGCGCCGGCCGGAACCCGTTCGATCTGCCGGGGATTGGCTTTCGAAGTAATGCGGTCGATCACCACTTCCGTTTTTGATTCGGTAAACGGCAGATCGGTGTCTGAAAACTCTGCGGCTGGGCTAAGCAAGGGGGCATCGCGCACAATCAGCCGGGAAGGCTGCTGGGTATCACCTGCCGTGCCGAATAATCTGGCTGCAGCATGTTCAATATTCTGGGTAGGACCGTTATGCACCTCCCCCATTTTGGCATTCGGATTGATGGTACCCCGGTTGATTTCAAACAAAGCCCTCATTTTTCCTTTCAGGGAACTGCCGGGTATATAGGGCTCATTGGTTATCGGATTCCGTACCACGGTTTTATCCGGGGCTCCGATACTCAGGGCGGTATTGGTACCGCCAATGTGCATACCGGTTAACAGGGTGATTTTTCCTTTGAATAAAATCTTTTTTTTCAGTTGAATCTGTTTCATGGCTTGAAAGTTTATGCTATTTTCCACCATAGGATTTATGAAATGCCAGAATGGCTTCCATAAAGTTAACAAGGTTCTGAAACTCCTTGTCGGAATGAACACAGGCATAGGCTTTATCAAACACCTGCTTAAGCGCTTCAAGACCCATTTTTCCGTGACGTTTTACTGCGTAAGCCATTTTGGGTTTCAGCAACAGAAAAGCGCTTTCTTCCTTTTGAAAGCCTTTCATCTGAATGCGTTTTAATTCACCGAAAACATTCCTGATCTGAGAGGTTGTCAGATCGTTATTTTTCAGGTATTTACCAAATCTGTCGGCATAATCGATGCATGACCTGTCAATGCCCTTGGTGATCCATTTGTCATTGAATTCCGCCTGCCAGTTCGGCCCCCTGAAAGGGGGCTGGCCGGCCCGGTTGTGTTGAGGATGTAGTTGCATAGCTTTTCAATTTGATATATTAATTATCAACATATATTATTCGCATGTTCGGTATTCCAGTTCTGCCCAGCGGGCAGCCAGATTCAGCAGTTGCAGAAAATGGTATGATGAATGCAGGGGTTCACCGTTTACCTGATTCGTGAAAATGTTTTTCTGGCACATGGCAATAAAACCGGCAGCCTCTTTTTCCCTGGTCCGTTTTGCCATTCTGCCCAGATCGTATGCCACCATCCAGAGGGTTTTTGGACTGCAGATTTCTCCTTTCGAAAAGGCGGCATGATCATGATGGCTCCGGATTTTTCCTATAAAGGCAGCAGGGATCTTTTCAGCCTTTAAAAAAGCAAGGATTCGGTTTTTATATTCCTCAACAACAGGAAGTTCATACTCCCAGTTCAACGGACATCCCAGCAGGGTGAAAGCATTCTTTTCACATTTATCCAGGGTATGTTTTTTTGCTTTATCCTCCGCTTCACCGGCATCACGTGCCGCCTTTTTCACCGGAAATTTTCCGGGTACCACTGCAATTCCCCCCGATAGGGTTATTTTTGGCTGGTGGCACGTCCATTCCCGGAAATCCCGGTAAATATCCATTGCCATGGCCAGCGCTTCATTCCATTTTCCGACAAGGAACAAATCGTCACCCCCGGAGTACAGAATGTAGGTATTTTCTTTTCTGCCGGGCCTGTTCCAGATGGTATTGATATAGCCCTTGAAAAACCAGTCGAGCTGACGGCTCAGGGCGCTGTACCGGGAAAAAGTGCGGTATTTTTCCGGAAAACCTTCAGCAAACAAGGCTCCCAGGTTATCCACATCCATTCGTACTATTCCCAGCCGGTGGTATCCTGCTTCGTCTTGATCCTGCTTTGTCAGGCCGGCCAGTTCATCGAATGTAACCGGATGGCCGTCTGTTTTGGTTGGATAGGCATTACCGCCATAGAAGGCATATCCAACATACAGATTCCCGATCCTTTCATTCGGTTTATATTCCACATCATTAAACCGTCGGATCTGTGCATATGGATCTTTCTCAGCCAGCAATGAAGCGGCTTTCTCCACATCTGCTTCATCGGCCAGGTAATGCCATATGCCCAGCTGGCCGGGCTGTATGGTTCTGGCAGATAAAGAAGGGATCTCCTCTGAAGTACATATCCAGTAAGGATGAGCCGTAAGCCATTTTCCCAGGGAAGCCTGTATCCTGCTCATGCGTTCTCTTTGGGAAAATTTTTTCTCACCGGTTGCCGTTTCCGCATTGTCCTCTGCTTCGCTGTATTCCATAGCCTTTTCATCAACCTGGGGTTCAAAAAGCAGGTTGTATCCGGTGATAAGTTGTTTTTCATATCTACGGCTTTTCCTCTCATTCAGTTTTGCGATCAGGTTCTTCCAGGGTACATGAATGGACTTGCCAAAAATTTCATCTCCTCCGAAGGGTTCGGTTTCCATTGCCACGAACAGTGAGGTGCCATGTTCATCAAACAGCTTTTCACTGATAAAATCACGGGCTTCATCCCACTTTTTCAAAATCGGGTCCGTATTGGGAAGGATCATAAAAAACCTGCCCCCGGAACCGTACACAAGCTGTGAACGGGTAATATTCAATTTACGCACCAGGTACTCGAAAATGGTATCGCTCAGCAACTGCAGATAGAAAGACCTTCCCTTCAGATTTCTGGCTGCTTTCCTGGAGGGGATGTCATACAGAAAAGCCTGCACACCCGACAGATCGGCACCGGCCAGTAAAAATAAATTATCGGTTTTTTTCAGCGATTCCAGGTCTTTTAGATTTTTTTCAACGGCAGCCTGGTATAATGCCACGGCAAATGCGGCCGTGGTTTTCAGATGATCGAACAGGGAAATATCGGGCAGGTGTATGGTGCTGGAAGGTATGGCAATGGTGTATTTTTCAAGAATATTAAGGACAGCTTCCGAAAAGGTTCTCAGATGGCCTGCATCCAACCCCATGATCTCGCGAAAAAATGCTTTCCACAGTTCCGGATAGCCCTGGTCAGTGGTTTGATCACCGGCCAACGGAAAAAAATCTTTCTGAAGATTCAGGCTCTTCAGGGGCAACGTGTGTTTGCAGGAAGCATTTTTTTCCATCCCAAGGGTTTCAAAAAGGGAAACCATGCGTACCCTGTCAATTGTTTTTTGGTCCTCCTCCTCATTTATCTTTTCCTGCCGGTCAATCCCTGAAGAATACTGGTCGGCAAGCTGGATAATTCCTTCCAATAAATTGGATGGTTTATGATGGGAGGCAGCCAGCCGCATCAGGGACACCTGCTTTCCATCGAGAGAAATAGCCGCTTTTCTGATTACCGGATGCTTTTCTTCCAGCTCCCTGATAAATTGAGCCGTCCACAGGGCATGCCGGTGGGAGTAGTTCCCTTTTCCATCGGGCGGACAATAAGACGATTCAAGTTTTTTAATATCATCCGACAGTTTGAACTGAGCAGCATAATGACTGCTTTTTCCTGCACGCTGGTAAAATTTACCTATATCGTGCAGCAATGCGGCCAGGTATATAACATCTGTTCCGGACATATCAAACAACTGTTTTTGATTTCCTTAGTATGGCTTTTTTCACAATTCCATATCCCAGACTGGTATTTTTACCAAGTCCTATATTGGGTGGGAGAAAGACATTGGTTTTAAAGCGGATATGAAATGCTTCCCGCTTTGTTTCTTTTACCGGAATGATCCTTTCGCGGTCAATCGAAAAAATATTCACATGTATTTCCTTATCAACCTGCCAGTTCACACCCTTGGCAAAACTCAGGATGTTCCCGGTAAGTATTTTCTCCAATTGTGTTTTTTTTGAAGAATCATCCTCCATTTCCTTAAAGCGCCGGTAGTTTTCCTGATTGAATGGCAACCAGTTTAATAACCGGCAAGAAAAATCATTTTCCCATACCTGCAGGGTATATTCAGCTGTTTTGATGCGATCAATCTCAAATGTATAATTTCTGTCACTCAGCCTGTGTTTTTTAATACCCATTCTGTTGAAAAAATGATGGATTTCATCCACACCCCTCTCCAGGCAAACGATGGCTGGTTTTCCGGAAATTATTTTGTATTGAATAAGAGGATAGCTATACCTAAATTTATCATTCAAATGATTATGAAAAAGGATATTTTCCATTCCCGCAATGGCAATGACTGCACGCCTGAAAGAAGCAATTTCAGAGGGAAAAATTTCTTTTCTGAAATATACTTCAAGTAACCGAAGTTTTTTCATTGCCCCAATTTATAAAAAATGACCGTTCAAAAAAAAGCATAATATGCAAAAATTTGAATTTCATATTTTCCAATCCGCAATAATGTGGTCATTCTCTGTCATTTGCCTTCTCATAGGTTTGTTCAATTCCAAACTGAAGCAATTGAGCTCTGATAATTTCTCTTTCTTCACCCGGGAACATTTGTATGGCTTCTTCTGCCCCCTCTTCTGATAAGAAGCCGGAATACGCCGGAAGACTGGTCTTTACAGGAGGCGGAACTCATAGTGAACGATTATTTTGCCATGCTTACCGATGAACTGTCGGGTAAAAAGGTGAACAAGGCGTTCCACCGAAAGGCATTATTGCCTTTGCTGGATAACCGGACGGAAGGTTCTTTAGAATACAAATATCAGAATATCAGTGCCGTTCTGATTAATCTGTGACAACCCTATATCAGGGGTTACCTTCCCAGGTACCATTATCAGAAGATTCTGGAAGATGTGGTGATAGACTATCTCACCGAAAATCCGTGGATAGAAACCCTTTTTGAACGGTATGCTGAAAAAGAGGTTTCTCCCTTCAGTTATTCTTTTGACAGGAAGGATTTTATTGCCAAACCGCCCCAGGTACAGGTTTCTCAGGAACCCTTTGTGCCATTTAACCGGAAACCCATGAAGATCAATTACCTGGAAAAGGAGCAAAGGAATCAAAGCCTGGGTATGGCAGGAGAAGAACTGGTGTATGAATTTGAGAAATACCGGCTGAAAAAGCCGGGGAGGGAAAAACTGGCCCGTCAGGTGGAATGGATAACCCGGAAAGAAGGGGATGGAGCAGGTTTCGATATTCTGTCAAAAGAACCCGGCGGCAATAACAAGTACATAGAAGTGAAAACCACCAGACTGGGAAAAGAAACTCCATTCTACTTCACAAAAAATGAACTGGATTTTTCTCTGAAAAACCGGCATGCCTACCATCTGTACCGTTTGTTTGATTTTGATCTGAAACCCCGCATGTTTATAAAACAAGGGGATTTTTCGCATATCTGCCTGTCAACTCCGATGGTATACGAGGGATATTTCTGATACGGCATAACATTTTCCCACAGCGACCTTTCTCAGTTCAGCAACTCCACCACCTGGGCCGTGTCTTCATACACTTCCCAGTGACGAAGGGCGTACATGTTGCGGCTCCAGACATCCTCAAACACCAGGATACTGGCTACCACCTGACTAACACCCTCTTTGCGCAGCTCAAGCAATCCGCATTCACCCTCGCCTACACATTCGCTGAAAAAAACGCGGAGATAATCCACCGTCATCAGACACTCCTCGCCCACGGAATTGTATACGGCCTTCAAACGCATGGCCTCCATCTCACTCAGGCTGTAGGTGATGTTGCGGGTGCGTACGGTGCGGAAGTAATCGTCAGTTCTCATCCTATTCCTCTTTTTATGGTGAAAAACGTAACCCTTCGTCAAATTTCCGGCCATGGATTCCGTTTACCCGATCTCCCTGTACCCCAGTCGCCTGCGAAAACAGATATCATTGGTTATATATTATTATTTAATATTATAATTCATATTTTGATATATTATCATCAAGATGACGATTTTTTTCGGCGCAGCGGGTTACCGCCAGCAGGTAAACCATGCGGATGTGTCCGGGGAAAGGCATTGAAACAGGACTTGCCCGGCATCCTTCCCGGATAACGGAAGAAAATTTTTACCGGAAGATTTCACAAAAAAAACCCGCATCAACAGGGACCTGTTCCATGCGGGGTTAACGGTTATTTGCGGTATGGCACCTGGGCGCTACCTCATGGCCGCCTCAATCTCTTCCACGGTTTTCGGGGCTTTGTCCGACAGCACCCGGTTGCCGGTTCCGGTAACAAGTATATCGTCTTCAATGCGGATCCCGATACCGGCATATTTCTCATATACGGGCCGTACTTGTTCGGCAAAGGCCGACAGTTCCTCGCCGGTAGCCATATCCCCGAACAGCCCGCGGAGATGGTCCAGCCGGTCGGCTATCAGATAGATGCCCGGCTCCATAGTCAGCACCATGCCCGGCAGAATATCACGGCCCCGGTATTTCGGCGTGGCGTATATATTCCGGTCTGTCTCGTCGAATTCTCCGTAACTGCCCACATCGTGCACGTTCAGCCCGATATAATGATCGTTCCGGTAATGGATATAAAACCGCCGCTGCCACCACGAGGTGGTATCAGTAATCAGTCCCAGCTCATACAGACCCTGCACAATCACATCAGCGGCCCGGTGGTGGCAGTCGAGGATCTTTTGCCCCGGCACCATGAGTTTGATAGCTTCTTCCTGGGCTTTCAGCACCAGGTTGTACAATTCTTTCTGCTCGGGGGTGAAGGTGCCGCTCACGGGAATGGTGCGTGTTACGTCGGCCGTGTAGCCGTTGCAGGCGGCGCCGATATCCATCAGCAGCAGATCGCCCTCCTGCATTGTGCGCCGGTTCCCGTAATAGTGCAGGGTAGCTGCATTCGGCCCCGATCCGGTGATGGTCTCGAAGCCCGGCCTGAGGCCGTTCTTCAGGAACACGTATTCGATCTCGGCCTGTACCTCGTACTCTTTCTGGCCGGGCAGCACGGTATGCAACACCCGCTGCTGGGCAAAACAGGTCACATCGATGGCTTTCTCGAGCTGGCGTATCTCCCATTCGTCCTTGATTACCCGCATTTCATGCACCAGGGGGGTAAGGTCGTAGCTAAACCGTGGTCCGGCTTTCTCCATCTGAAGATCTTCCAGCTGTTGCGCAAGTAACTTGTCGCCGCGCAGCAGGGAAACCGTTTTCTTCCCGGTGAGCAACTCCGGCAGCATCCGGTCAAAGCTTTCCAGGGGGTAGGCCGTATCGGCCCCGAAACGTTCCATGGCTCCCCTCATGCCGTACCGTTCACCTGTCCACAGGGTGGCCATGGGGTCGGAAGGCAGAACGAACAGGATGAAGGGATGTTCCCCCTGCGGGTCGAGCACGGCAATGCCCCGCTCTTCATCCATACCCGTGAGGTAATAAAAATCTTCGGAGGCCGAAGCCGAAATCAGAGCGATCTCCCCCTCCATGGCTTCCATCAGCCGCTGCCGCCTGTTCTCAAAAACCGGAGCGGCATAAGCGGGGACATCTTCCGTATAGACAAATTCACGCGGAAAAGTATCGCGCGATGCCTGTGGTTCTGTACAGCCTGAAACAGCAAGCAACAGAAAACCCATCAGGGCTACGGTGACATGATCTGTAAATGAGCGATGGTTCATATTCCTTTTTTTGCCCGAATTTAATAAAATGAGAACAAAGCAAGGGCTCTTCGTGAAAAAATTTTCCGGGATAAGTCAGTAGAAATCGGGTAGCCACCTTTGTTTCACCGGCGCTGTCTGTTCGCCGCGAAAACATGAAAATACGAAGAGGAAAAAAGGATATTATTTTGAATATCTATTATTTAGCCATTTCTTCGAAAGGCCAAATCACCGGATCCCCTGTTACTACTTACGGAATCCCTGCCCTGATGATGTAACTTGAATGACGTACGAATTGTATGATATTCATATATATATGTAGTCATCTACGTAAATATTTATGGAGGCAATCAGGCAGTTTGCTGCGTCACCAAATTCGCAGGTATTTATCTGATTTATTTATCATTACTTCATTCAGATGAATACATAATAAATGCTTTCACTCATCAGGTGAAAAATGACAAGCATTTCCAATATGACAACAGGCAACATAGCATCCATTTCCCCTCCTCACCGGCCTTCTGACCAACTAAACCACTACCCCCCTGAACCTCTCAACAATTTTTATTAACTTGTACATGTTTTACATAAAGTTTATTTCTGCCTTCTATGCCCTGCCCCCTGAAAACCGCCGCCATGATTCTCCTGGTTCTGTTTCCGGGGTACCTGAGCGGAAAAGATGAACTCCCTGCGGCCGATACTTCCCTCATCAACCGCCAGACCCGCGAAGCCTACCTCATGTCGCGCAAAATCCCCGACCTGGCCATCCATACCGCCCGCCGGGCCCTGTCCGCTTCAGAAGCCGTTTCCTACACCAAAGGCATAGCCGATGCCTCCCTGGCCCTGGGTATGGCATACCTGGCCAGGTTCCGTTCGGGCGACAGCGCCTTTCATTACAACCACCGGTCCCTGAAGCTTTACACGCAATTAGGCAACTTAACGGGCTTAGGACGCGCCTGTTATGCCCTTTCCTACGTACACAGTATCCGGGGCGACCTTGACAGTGCAGAAGTATACAGCGCCCGCAGCCTGGACTATTTCACCCGGGCGGGCGACAAACGTGGCATGGTAAACGCAACCAGTACCCTCACGTACCTTACCAAACAGAAAGGCGACCTGGAAAGAGCCCGTGAACTGGCAAGGGAAGCGATCGAAACGGCCCGGTCGATCCACGATACCCTGTTGCTGGCCGATGCCCTGAACAATCTGGGAAATATCTACAAGGACATGGCTCTGTTCAACCACGCCATCGATACATACTTCGAGGCACTGGAGCTGTGGGAACAGAAGGGAGATTCCGCCGGACTATCCATTGCCTACGGGTCCATCGGGCTGATGTTCTATTACCAGAAAGAATTCGATATGGCCCTGGATTACTACCGGAAAAAGCTGACCATCACCGGAAAAACAAACGACCTGTGGGAAGAAAGCAAAACCCTGAACAACATGGCCCTGATCTATAACGAACGGAAGCAGTACGACAGTTCGTTGGTGTGCCTGCAGAAAAGCCTGTTACTGAATGAGAGGATGAACTACCGCTCAGGGATAGCAGACGTATACTACAACCTGGCCAACACCTTGCTGCTCATGACCCGGATCGACTCAGCCTTTCAATACATCAACCGGGCAGTAAACATGGCCTGGGAAATCAACGACCCTTCCCTCCCCGATTACCTGCTGGTGCTTTCGCAGGTACACCGCGCCAGAAAAAATTACCAGGCCGCACTGGACCCTGTGCTGGAAGCATACGCCCTGGCCGGAAGTCAGAACAAACCCCTTCTGCGGGCACAGGCGGCCATTCTTATAAGCGACCTGTACAGCATCACCGGCAGGAAAGACCTGGCCTACGGATACCTGAAGGAATACCACGAGATTAACGACAGCATCAGCAACAACGAACTGCTGAACCGGATCAACCGGATTGAAATTGAGTATGAGTACCGGCGAAAGGAAGAAGCCGCCGAATTTGCCAGGATGCAGGAAAGAACAGGCCACGAAAACCGCATCAGGCAGCAGGAAATGTACCTGAAAGGCCTGGTGATCCTGTTCGTCCTATTGGGAATCATCACCCTTCTTTACTTCCGGCAAAGCAGGATCAGAGCCCGGTATGAAAAGATAGATCTGGAACAACGGCTGCTGCGGGCCCAGTTGAATCCCCACTTCATTTTCAATTCCCTTTGCGTCGTGCAGGAAATGATCCTGGAAGACAGGCCCCGCGACGCCCACGTATTTCTGGCCCGGATTGCCCGACTGATGCGGAATATTCTGGAAAATACCATGGAAGAGTACATTCCCCTGGAAAAAGAGATCGAAACCCTTCGCCTGTATCTGGAAGTGCAGGAAATGCGTTTCGACCCGGGGTTTGATTACACCCTGCAGGTGGAGGAAACCATCGACCCCGGCCATTATTTCGTCCCGCCCATGCTGGCACAGCCCAGCGTGGAAAATGCCATTGAACACGGTTTGCGGCCCCTGCGGGGGAAAGGCAGACTGAACGTCTCGTACCGCCTGAAAAACGGGTTTATGGTACTGGAAGTGGAAGACAACGGGGTGGGCAGGAAAGCGGCTGGACAAAACCGGCAGGGAAAGCTGAAAAAGGAACCGGTTTCCACCCGATTGACCCGGAAACGCCTGGAATACTACAGAAAAACCCTGCGAAAAAAACAGATCGGTTTCAGCATCATCGACCTGTATGAACAAGACCAGGCGGCCGGTACCCGGGTGATCATCAACCTGCCCTGCAAAAAAATCTACTCCTGAATCATGGAACCTCCTGAAAAAAACATCCGGGTGATGGTGGTGGATGATGAAGCGGCCGTCAGGAAAACCATCGCCGGCCTGCTGAAGGAATTCTTTCCCGGGATTACCCTGGCCGCCACGGCAGGCAGTG
>DQWH01000166.1 GCA_011042635.1 Bacteroidota bacterium
TTTTCCTTTCCTTCCGGGAAAGTGATCCGCTGATTGGGCGGCGTTTCGTTCAGCGTTCCGTTCATTACCAGAAACAGGGGATCCCGGGCTTCCTCATTGCTGATAAAGATCCCGTCGAATCTTCCTCCCAGTTGCAGCCTGAACCGCTGATCCCGCAGGCTGATCTCATCATGGAAAAATACGCCGGCACTGGTAAACCGGGATTCCGGAATGGGTACCTCTCCCTTCTCCATCTGGTTTACGGCGGTTACTTCCCCCTCTCCGTCCAGCTTTTCGATTTGAATGTATTTGGTACGGTCGGTAAACAGATGCCGCGACCACAAATCGGCCCCGGCCACCAGGGAATGATTCCCTCCCGGGTTCCATTCGCTCTGAAAGCTGATGCCTCTGGTGCGGTGCAGACCATAGGGGGTAAAATACAGGGGAGTAGTGATGCTTGCGGGGGTTACCACCGGAGGGCTGTTGGGATGTACCATCACATCCCTCAGAATATCCTGGGAAAAAGCCTTTACCGACCAGTTTTCCAGCACCTTTCCCGGTGTTCCGGTCAGCTCGAGATAAAAAAGGTCACGGATGGCTCTTTTATACGTGGCTTCGGCCGTAGCCGGGAATGCCAGCCCTCCGGGAACACCCACATCACCAGCATAAAGATGCTGCAACCCGGCGCTGAGTTCCAGCTTGTCAGTCAGCATCACTCCTGCATCGGCTACAAGGCTGCGGTCGTGAAACTGGCTGTTGGGAAGTTCACCCAGGGGGGTCTGGGTATCGTCGGCACCCCGGAGGTTGCCCGAAAGGGAGGCCCGCCACTTACGGCTTCCGGCTTCCAGACGCAGTCTGCCCGTATGCATAGCATTCACCGAATTCCATCCCGAAATCATATTTCCTTTCAGGGTAAATGCATCGGCATATCCGGCTTTCCGTGTAATGATATTGACCACCCCGCCCAGTGATCCGGAACCGTAGAGTGCGGAGGCAGCCCCCTTGATCACCTCCACCCTCTCCACATCGGCGGGATCGATCAGCGACAGGGCAGCTGCCAGGTCGGTGGCAGTCTCCAGCCGATTACCGTCAATCATGGCAATGATCCTGTTCTCTCCCAGCCCGCGTATGTTCAGACTGGTAGCCCATATCCCGTCACGCACCAGATTGATACCCGGCTGGGCTGTCATCATTTCCGAAAGGGTAGGATACGGCAGGGCTTCTATCTCTCCTGACTGCACCACGGCAAACGGCAGCACCGATTCGCGCAGGGGCTTTCTTTTCCGTAAGCTGGTCACCACCACTTCCCCCAGTGCGGCAGGTCGGGATTTCAGTGCCATATCCACCCATACGTTTTGCCTGTTGACCATCATCTCTACCCGGAGCGGCTCGAAACCCACATAGCTGCATTCGATCACCACCGTACCGTATGGAATATCAGCAAATTCAAAGTTTCCTCCGGACGATGAAACGGTCTGGCGCACATACACCTGCCCGTCGGCCGCGGTGCCCTGCAGGGAAACGTGAGCTGCCGGAAGAGGATTCGAATTTTCGGCATGGATCACCCTTCCGGTGATCGTTGCCTGCTGGGCCATCAGCTGCATGGTCATGCCCAGCAGAAGGAAAATCAATAAATTACATTTTTTCATGGTTTAACCGGTTTTTAAGTACAACTGACTTGACTTCCACTCCGTGAAGCCGGCCAAGCTGTCCGGTCAGGGACCCTATTTCGTCGGTAGTTCCTTCCAGCACCAAAGAGATGATGCTGGCATGGGTATCGCGCAGGGGAATTCCCTGCCGTCCGATAATAATCTCACCATGTTGGGAAAGGATGCGGTTCAGTGCCTGAACCACTTCTTTATCCAGTATCAGGATAATGGCTGTGCCGATTCTCTTTTCCATCAGATTACCTCCGGATCAGATTTTTTCAGGGTCCTCGGAGCCGCCGAAGCAACTCCCCAGACAGTTGGTGTTAAATGATTAACAAAAGTAGTGTTTCCCCCCGATTCCGCAAAACAATTTCATGAAATAATAAACTATTTTTTTCTTCATACATATACTTTTTATATTCTGTTTAAGAAATTAACATATATTTTAATTCTTTTAAACTGCTATTTCCTTGATAACATAATATCATCTTCGTCGCTATCTACGTAGTTTTCTACGTAGTTATCTACGTTGCTCCCTACGTAGCTTAAGTTCAAGCTTAAGTTCAAGAATTTAGTGCAACATTTATTAAATCCTGAAATCCACATCAACCTACGTCCCATGACGAAGCTTTGCTTGTCATGGCAGGCAGTACGGTAGAAAAGACTTACAAAATCCAGGACGGGCTTTTCAACGTAGCTTCACGGGGCCCTTTGTCTGACAGGACAGAAAAATAATGTGATGTTTGACGTAAGAAAAAACCCTCTTTCCCCGATTTGTTTATTAGCTTTGCAGGAACAGAAAGGTCTATGAAAAAACAATTGCTCACCACCTGCACGGTTGTTCTGTTGTTTCTTTCCGCCTGCACACAGGGGAAAAGAGATACCGGCACCATGCGCATTGCTACACTGAAAGGTCCCTCCGCCGTGAGCATGGCACCCCTGATCAGAAACAGCCGGAACGATAGCACCGTTCACTACCTTCTGTTTGACGAGCCCCTGCGGGTCAGAGCCCTGATGCTCAGGGAAGAGGTAGACATAGCCGTGCTTCCTTCCACCACGGGAGCGCTTCTTTATAACCGGGGTGTTCCGTACCATATCGCAGCCATTTCCGTATGGGGCAATCTTTACCTGCTGGGGCCTTCGGGAGAAAAATGGAACTGGAAGGAAGCTGCAGGAAAACGGATTTTCCTGATGGCCAGGGGCATGACCCCGGATATTCTGTTCCGTTATCTGGCTACCCGGAATGGACTGGATCCGGCGCAGGACCTCAATCTGGATTACTCTTACCCCACCCATACCGACCTGGCACAGGCTCTGGCAGCAGGGAAAGCTACCTACGGAGTAATGGCCGAGCCTCAGGTCAGCATGATCCTGGAAAAAAATCCTGAACTCGACAGGATACTGGACCTGAATGCAGCCTGGGGCCGCCTGTGGGACGACAGCCTGTCCATCCCTCAGACGGCTATCCTGGTACACGCCGGTTTTGCCGAAGCCCATCCCGAACGGCTGGAGCAATTTCTGGAGAAGTACGCCGGGGCGGTTGAATGGGTCAATGCCTTTCCCGAAGCCGCCGGCCGTTTGTCAGATTCCCTGGGAATTATGAAAGGACCGGAAACGGTGGCCCGTTCCATTCCCTCGTCGAATATCCGGTTCCGCAGGGCCGGTGAGGTAAAACAGACTCTGCAGGATTATTACCGTGTTTTTTACGAATTTGATCCCAGAATCCTGGGAGGGAAAATGCCCGATGAATCGTTTATTTACGAAAAATAAACTGATCACCGTTACCTCGGTGCTGGTGCTGCTTCTTCTCTGGAAGCTGGCATCCTGGCTCATGGGATCGGACCTGATCCTTCCCTCACCGGAAAAAACCCTGGCCACCACCCTGTCGATTCTGGTCAGAGAAGAATTTCTCGCGACGGCAGGATATACCGTACTCAGGGGGCTCACTGGCTTTGCTCTTTCCCTGGTGCTGGCCGTAGGCCTGGGTATCTGGGCCGGAGTGGTACCGGCCGTGCATGCCGCCGTCAAGCCCATACTGGTTACCCTGCGTTCCACCCCGGTCATATCTTTCATTTTACTGGCCCTTGTCTGGTTCCGGGTGGAACAGGTCCCGGTATTCATCGCCTTCCTCACCATGTTCCCCATTATGTGCACCAATGTAATCGAAGGCATCCGGTCACTCGACGGCGATTTACTGGAAATGGCCGAATTCTTCCGGGTACCCCGCAAACGGATTATCCGGGAACTCTATATTCCGGGTATTGCCCCTTTCCTGACCAGCGGGATTTCCACCGCCCTCGGCTTCGGCTGGAGGGCGCTGATCATTGGTGAGGTACTCAGCCAGCCGGGATTAGGTATCGGGACACAGATGCAGCAGGCACAAACATACCTGCTGGTTTCGGAACTGATTGCCTGGACCGTGATCGCGGTGCTGATCAGTTATTTTTTTGAATGGCTCATTACATTGGCCGAAAGCAGGCTAATCCAATGGAAAGTATCATGAAACTGGGGGTAAAAAATATCAGGATGTCCTATCCCGGACAGGAAATATTCAGGGATTTCACCCTCGAATTCAGGGAAAATACAATCACCTGTATTCTGGGACCTTCGGGATGCGGAAAAACCACCCTGCTGAACATCCTTAGCGGGAATCTGGTCCCCGTTTCGGGTGAAAGAATCGGATTCGGCACCCGGAAGCTTTCGTATATTTTTCAGGAACCCCGGCTGCTGCCCTGGAAAACCGTAGCCGGGAACCTGCTGTTTCCCGTAAAGGAACATATCCCGCCCGAACAGCAGGAGACCTGGCTTAACCATTACCTGGACCTGGTAAACCTGCAGGGAAAAGGGCACTTATACCCCTTTCAGCTCAGCGGAGGAATGAAGCAACGGGTGGCCATGGCCCGGGCCTTTGCTTTTCCCTCGGATATCATTCTGATGGATGAAGCATTCCGGGGACTGGACCTTTCGCTGAAAATAAACCTGATGGAAAGCTTTCTCCGTATCTGGAAAGAACATCCCAGGACGGTAATCGCCGTTACGCACGACACGGACGAGGCCCTGGCCCTGGGACATGACCTGATCGTTTTCAGTCATCCTCCCGTGTCGGTGGTCGACCGGATCGTTCAGAGAAATCAGGAAGAGACTGTAATTACAGGCAATCAGGAAATAAGGAACAGACTGATAAGCCGGTTAATGGAAGCAGGTCGCAGCCCCGACCGATAAAACGGCCCGGGCCCCCCCTTACTATCTCTCCCCTGAAAGTTTTACAAAATAAGCCGCCTTCTCCAGAAAAGTAATAAAATCGTACGATTCGACGAATACATTTTCGGGCACCTGGAGGGGCACGGAGGTATAGTTCAGTATTCCCCGGATACCGGCATATACCAGTCTTGCCGTGATTTCACGCGCCGCCTCCGGGGGAACGGTCAGAACGGCAATGCTTATCCGTTTCTCACGTATGATTTCATGAAGCTGTTGCACCGGATAGCACACTACCCCCAGGGTCACTTTGCCCACTTTACCGGGATCGTTGTCGAACGAAGCTATGATATTCAGTTTGGATCGTTTTCCCCTGAAATAATTGGTAATGGCATGACCCAGGTTTCCGAAACCCACCACGGCCACATTGATACCCCTGGGAGTATCCAGGATACCTGCAATCCGGCGGATGAGCTTTTTCACATCATAGCCTTTCCGCTGAAAGCTGCTGTACCCGATCAGCATGATATCCCTTCTTACCTGTTCGGGAGTATAATGATGCAAGGCGGCAAGTTCGTGAGAAAAAATATAAGGCTTCCCTCCGGCAAGGTATTCCAGCAGGCTCCGTCGGTATTCGCTCAGCCTTTCAATCGTTCTTGGAGGAAGTACAGGTGTTTTCATATATTACAAATATAAAACAAAAAAAGGATGGTCCGGTTCGGACCATCCTTTCCTGTTTCTTCGTGGTTCAGATCAGTAACGATTCCTTTCCACGTAGTGCGTATGCAGGAGTTCGTGTGATTTATGGCTGAGCGGTTCACCCAGGAACTCCTTGTAAATGGCAATGATTTCGGGATTCTCGTGCGATTTCCGGATAGCCTTGCCCGCATCTTCCCGGTAGATGGCTTCGGCCCTTTTGGCCCTGATCTCTGCATTTGTGGGGATGGGCTGGCCTCCACCTCCCAGACAACCGCCGGGGCATGCCATGATCTCGATAAAGTGGTAACTTTTCTTTCCTTCCTTCACCCACTGCATCACCTGCTTGGCGTTCGTCAATCCGTGGGCTACCACGGTCCTTAATTCCACTCCTTCAAGGAATTTCCACTCGGGAAGGGTATCTTTAATTTCCATGGAAGCTTCCCGAACACCTTCCATTCCCCTTACAGGGGTAATATTCAGTCCTTCAAACGGCACTTCGCGTCCGGTTACGATTTCATAAGCCGTACGCAGTGCAGCTTCCATCACCCCTCCGGTGGCACCGAAGATCACAGCAGCACCCGAGGACTGACCCAGCACACTGTCATAATCTTCATCGGGCAGGGAATTGAAATCCAGTCCGGCCTGCCTGATCATGATTCCCAGCTCGCGGGTGGTCAGCACCAGGTCCACATCCTTGTAGCCGCTGGAGCGCATTTCCGGGCGGTCGGCCTCAAATTTCTTGGCCGTACAGGGCATGATGGAAACAACCACCATTTTGGCGGGATCCACACCCACCTTATTTGCATAGTATGTTTTGGCAACAGCCCCGAACATTTGCTGCGGCGACTTGCAGGTAGATACGTTGGGCAACATTTCGGGGAAAGTATGTTCTATGAATTTGATCCAGCCGGGCGAGCAGGAAGTGGTCATGGGCAAGGCCACATTGGGATCCTTGTCCACCAGGGCTTTCTTCAGCCGGGTCAACAGTTCGGTTCCTTCTTCCATGATGGTCAGGTCGGCCGACCAGTCGGTATCGAGCACGGCATTGAAACCCAGGCGCCTCAGGGCAGCCACCATCTTTCCGGTAACGATTTCTCCGGGAGGAAGGTCGAGTGCCTCGCCCAGGGCCACGCGGGTAGCCGGAGCAGTCTGTACCACCACAAATTTATCCTCATTATAAATGGCATCCCACACCTCGTCAATATAATTCCTCTCGATGAGGGCACCGGTTGGGCAGCGGTTCACACACTGACCACAGTTGGTACACACCACTTCGAACATGGGGCGATCGAAGAAGGTGGAAATTTTCATCCGGTCGCCTTTGTGGGCCACACCCAGGGCACTCACATGCTGCAGTTCCTCGCAGGTGCGAACGCAGCGCTGGCAACGGATACAGCGGCTGTCGTCCTTGATGATGGAAGGCGAGTACATATCCACTGTAAAGGTTTTCCTTTCCACCAGGTCGAGGAACATGTGCTCGGTATTCTTCAGCTCCGATGCCAGAGCCTGCAATTCACAGTTGCCGTTTTTGTAGCATTTAGTACAATCGGCATTGTGTTCGGAAAGCAACAGTTCGATAATGTGCTTGCGGGCATTCCTTACTTTCAGGCTGTTGGTGCGGATTTCCATGCCATCAGCCGCAGGGGTGGCACACGAAGCCACCAGGTTACGCGTTCCCACCTGCTCCACCACACACACCCGGCAGTTACCGGCAACACAGAGGTCTTCATGATGACACAGGGTGGGTATATGTATATTCATTGAGCGGGCGGCATCCAGAATGGTTTTGCCCTTTTCAACCTGGACTTCCACACCGTCAATCTTCAGTTTCACCATATTTTCCATTTGATTCTTGTTTTTTTCGGGTTAGTAGATCATTTCTTCCCTGAAGTTGTTCACAATGGAGTGGAATGAATTCCCCACCGACTGGCCCAGTCCGCATTTAGCGGTAATTTTCATGGTTTGCGACAATTTCAGGAGGGTGTCAAGGTAGCTGGCGGGCTTTTCTCCGCGTTTCACGGCCTCAATACCCAGGAAGAGCTGCTGGCAACCCACCCGGCAGGGGGTACATTGTCCGCACGACTCTTCTTTGAAGAAATCCAGGTAGTTATGCAACACGTTGTACATAGAACGTGAAGAATTGAAGAGCATCATGGAACCACCGGTAGGAACGCCTTCGAATCCAATGATGGTATCATTGAATTTTTTTCGGGGGACGCAGAATCCTGCAGCTCCTCCCACCTGTACGGCTTTAGTGTCGCCGTCGCCGAATTCGTTCACGAACTGTTCCACGGTCATTCCCAGTTCCAGTTCATAAATGCCCGGAATGGGCGTATCGCCCGAGACACTGAAAAGCTTCGATCCGCGTGAATCTACCGTACCCAATTTCTGGTATTCGGCTGCACCTATCCGGCTGATGATCAGGGCAGACACAAAGGTCTCCACATTATTGATCACGGTAGGTTTTCCCCTGAAACCGTACTCGGTAGGATAGGGAGGCTTGTTACGGGGTTCGCCGCGGTCTCCTTCCATCGATTCGAACAGGGCGCTTTCTTCACCGCATACGTATGCTCCGCTGCCCAGTTTGATATCAATGTGAAAATCTATGCCGAGGGCTTTCATATCCTCATGGAACTCGTCAAGTATCTGATACAGTTTGGGAAGGAGAAAACGGTATTCTCCCCTCAGGTACATGTACCCTTCTTTTGCGCCGATGGTTCCGGCACACAGAGCCATGCCATTGAATACCTTGCGGCCGACCCTGTCAAGGATTTCACGATCCTTAAATGTGCCGGGCTCGCCTTCATCGGCATTACATACCACGTATTTTTCAGGATCTTTCTGATCCCGGGTAAATTTCCATTTCAGTCCGGTAGGAAAACCGGCGCCGCCTCTTCCACGCAGCCCCGAATCAAGGAGTTCCTGAATAACTTCATCCGCACTGCGGCTGAGTACTTCTTTCAGTTCATCCCGGTTCAGGAAGGCCTCGGAAAAGATCAGATCAACTTTTTTCAGGGGTTTATTGTTTGCCATGATATATTCCTGTTTTGGAAAAATGATTGTTCGTTTTACTTACGATTGTATTCAGCGATGATCTCACGTACCTTTTGCGGGGTCAGTTCCGTATAGGGGGTATCATTGATCAGCATAGCCGGTCCCTTGTGGCACCATCCCAGGCAATTGGCTTCCAGCAGGGTGAATTTCTTGTCGGGAGTAGTTTCACCCACCTGTATTTTCAGTATATCGCTGATGGCTTTGATCACCTCATTTCCGTTTTTCATGGAACAGGAAATGGTTTTACAAACCCTGATCACGTATTTCCCCCGGGGAACCGTATCCAGGAAAGAGTAAAAGGTAGCCGTCCCGTACACCTGAGCTGCCGCAATATCCAGCTCACGGGCAATTTCAGTCATGGCTTCGTCCGACAGGTAACGTTCCTTCTCCACCACCCCCTGTAATATGGGAATGAGGCTTTCCCGTTTCCGGCCGTGTTTGTCAGCCAGTTCTTTTACCAATGTTTCAATTTCAGACATTCCAATGATCGTTTAGGGGTTTAAATTATTGTTAAAAAAATAACAGAATTTTAAAGCGTAAATGTAGTATATCACATAGTTCTCAGGCATGATTTTTATCATGCGCCGTAAGATTTAAAAAAGACCATTTAAAAATAAAGACAGGGGGTTTTGCTTTGTTTACAAACCCAGAAAACGGATTCCGATTCCGCTGAGAAAAATAATGCCCCCGGCCAGGGCATGCATATACCTTTCCAGCTTGCCCAGAGGAAGGAAACGGATACCGGTAAACCCCAGCCACACCAACGCCGTCATGGTAAAGACGGTCACCACACTGAACACACCGGCCACGGCCACCACTCCCGCCATGCTGTTTTCAGCTGCCGGATACATCAGCAGGGGGATCAGCGGTTCACAGGGTCCGAGAACAAAGATCAGGAAAAGCACCCAGGGGGTGAGTTTCCCCCTGCCGGCTTCCTCATGCAAATGAGCATGTTCAGTATCATGAACATGGACATGGTTATGCGGTGACCCGTTGGTGTGCATATGCGGATGACTGTGCGGTCTGTTCCTGATGGCCTTCCGGATACCCCACAGCATATAGGCAAGCCCGAATCCAATAAGCAGCCAGGCCGCTATTCCTCCGCGCACCGATTCTACGTCAACCAGCCGGTTCACACCTATTCCCAGCATCACCCCCACGAGGCCCAGCATCACGGAACTGGCCACATGGCCCACCCCGCAGGCTGCAGTGATCCAGAGGGCCCGGGCAACCGTCCAGTTTCTGGCCCGTGACATCACAATGAACGGAAGATAATGGTCGGGGCCCAGCAGGGTATGCAAAAAGCCGATGGAAGCGGCCGTGGCAATCAGTATTCCGGTTTCCTGTAGCATAAGGCAGTATGAGTTAATGATATGGCTGAATAACCGAAAGTTCTTCTCTCTCATAAAATCTGTCGGAAGGCTTGATGTCCAGTACCGGACTTCCGTCGAGGGCATCCAGACCGATCACCCTGATAACCAGCTTGTCCATGCCCAGCAGATGAACGGTGGATATACCGATCTTTGAGGGCCGGCAGGTTTGGCGGGTGGCGAAAACACCTGTGCTTTCCCCATAATAATTCTGTGCAGTAAGGTCGGTTCCCTTTTCCCGGTGGAAAAGGTACACCACCTCAATGAAGTGATGTTCCTCCAGCCCTTTCAACCCTTCCCGGAATTTCTCCTCTACCACCAGCATGCTTTCCCTGCTGCGGATCAGGGCCGGATCGGCCGGATCAGCAAAAGAATTTCTTAGTACCCCGATCTGTTGAATCTTATCCTGTATCATGGCCATTAAACCTGCATACCGGCCGGAATTCATTCCACCAGCATCATTTCATCGATCAGATAGCCGGCCCCGGCGTATTTGTCGATCAGAAAAAGCACATACCGGATGTCGAGTGAAATATTCCTGGATTTTTCGGGATTGAACATCAGGTCGCTCATCACTCCTTCCCAAACACGGTCAAAATTGATCCCGATCAGATGTCCGTCGGCATTGATCACCGGACTTCCCGAATTGCCTCCCGTGGTATGATTGGTAGCCAGGAAACAAACATGAAGTTGCCCGTCTTCGGCATACCTTCCGAAATCTTTTTCACGATATAATGTTTTTAGTTTCTCAGGTACCCGGTAATCGTACACATCAGGATCGTCTTTTTCTATCACTCCCGCAAGGGTGGTATAATGCCTGTGAATCACCGCATCGCGCGGTTCATATCCCATTACCTGTCCGTAGGAAACCCGCAGGGTGAAATTGGCATCTGGATACAGGCGTTCGCCCTCCCGGAATTCCATCTGGGCTTTCATATAGAGCCTGTCGAGTTCGGAAATCTGTTGTCTGAGGCGCATGTATTCGGGTACAATCCGCAGGTTATAAAACCGGCGTGCATCCATGCTCAGACGATAAGCCGGATCTTGTATCAGTTTGTTTACTGAATCGGGGCTGAACCCGGCAAGAAAGGATTCCACCCGCGACGCATCGTCGAACCAGCTCTGTTCGAACAGCGCGTCGCTCCATTCGGAATAAAGGCTGCCGTACTCCTTCTTCATCTGTTTCCATACTTCCGGATGGAACTCCTCATCGACGTTGGTTTCGAACAACCGGGCTACAGCGGCAAACATCTGCCGGTCGACAGGCGGATGGTAATCGTCGAAAAAATTGCCGGCAACCTGCTGCAGGCGTGCTACCTGAACATCATAGGCCGCCAACGACGAATCACCCTGCCAGTAATCCTCCAGTACACGGAAATTCCCGGCAAACGAAATAATTTCAGCTCCGTATCTGAAAAACACTTCATTATAATACTGGTACAGCAGGTTGTACTTTCCGAAAATACTGTACAGGCTGTCGTATTGTGCCAGCAGGCGGCCGTATTTCGCCCTGCGTTCTTTTTCAGCCTGTACCCAGTCTGAAAATTCTCTTTCAAATGCCTTTTTCCTTTCAATCACCTGCATTTTTTCCAGTCCCTGCATTTCCCCCATCCAGCGTTTCCATGAATTGCTGAGGGAAGCATTTTTTGCGGCATACTGTATCCTCACCGCAGGACTGGCTTCCATGGCCGCATTCATGATGGCCAGTTTTTCATCCCTGATCTCAATAAGTTTAGGGTAAAGGTTTCCCGTGAGCATCTCGATATGGTCGGATGGAACATACCGGGCGGTACTTCCGGGATAACCGAATACCATGGTAAAATCGCCGGGCTGAACCCCTTTCAGGGATACCGGAAAGAATTTTTTCGGCCGATAAGGCACGTTGCCGGGTGAATATTCGGCCGGCCGGTTATTCTTATCGGCATAGATACGGAACAGGGAAAAATCGCCGGTATGCCTCGGCCATTCCCAGTTATCGGTATCGCCCCCAAACTTGCCGATGGCAGAGGGAGGGGCCCCCACCAGGCGGACATCCCTGAACACTTCATTCACAAACAAGAAATACTGATTCCCCTGGAAAAAAGGCCTCACCGAAGCGGTATAATGGGTTCCCTCCACCGCCTCGTCTATGATGGCGGAAGCCCTTTCCTCCAGGATTTTTTCTCTTTCCCGGAGCGGCATATTTTCATCAATCCCCTCCAGCATCCTTTCGGTAACGTCCTCCATCCTTACCAGAAAAGTAGCCGTAAGGCCGGGATTGGGAAGTTCCTCTTCGGGCGACATAGCCCAGAAACCATGGGTAAGATAATCGTGCTCCAGGGTAGAATGTGCCTGGATACGCCCATAACCGCAATGGTGGTTGGTCAGCAGCAGGCCCCGGTCGGAGATCAGTTCGCCGGTACATCCCCCGCCGAATATCACCACGGCATCTTTCATACTGGCCCGGTTGATGCTGTACACATCTTCGGCTGTAAGCCGGAATCCCATTTCCTGCATTTCTTCGATATTGTATTTTTCCAGCAACAGAGGGATCCACATCCCCTCATCGGCAAACAACACCCGGCCCAAAAGGACCAGCATGGTAAACAAAACGGCAAGTTTTCTTTTCATAACAAACATGATACAATATTTACATTAGAATTTTTTCAGTTCATGATATAACTGCTGAACGGGCAATCCCATGACATTGAAGTAGGATCCGCTGATCCTTTCTATCCCGATATACCCTATCCATTCCTGGATTCCGTATGCCCCCGCCTTATCAAAGGGTTCGCAGCGTTCAATATAATACTCGATCTCATCACCGGTAAGGCGTGTAAACCATACATCGGTACGGGAATGAAATTCCCTTGATTTTTCCCTGGAAACCAGGCATACCCCGGTATGTACTTCGTGTTTTCTTCCGGAAAGCATCAGCAGCATTTCCCGTGCTTCTTCCGGCCCGGACGGTTTGTTCACCACCCGGTTCCGGCACCACACAATGGTATCGGCCGTGATGACCAGGGCATTATCTCCGGCCAGAGGCATGATCTCCTCTGCCTTTTCCCTGGCAAGAAAAACAGGGATATCTTCTTTCCTGAGATGATCCGGAAAGTTCTCTTCTCCATTGCGGGGAATCATCACTTCAAAATCCAGGCCCAGTTCACGCAGCAGGTACTGCCGGCGGGGCGACTGTGAACCCAGCACAATTCGGTATTTATCAAGATTTTCCAGCCACTTCATATCACATCAGAACATCGAATAAATAATATAACGGACCACGATTGCATACAACACACCGGCAGCCATCACTCCTTTCATCATGATGCTGGCCAGATGAAATTTCTCCGGTGTTCGGGCTATCCATACAGTAATGCCTGTAAAAACCAGAGGCAGCGACACCAGGACGATCATGTAAACCAGGGTAAGGGTATCGCGTAAAAAGCGGACATACACCCAGCCAAGGGCCGCCATTGTAATGGCGATCAGCACGGTAATCACAATCCGTGTCCCGGTCACTCCCATCACAATAGGCAGGGAATGGTGTCCGTATGTCCGGTCTCCTTCGAAATCTTCCACATCTTTGATGATCTCCCTGGTCAATGTGGTTATGAAGGCGAAAAA
>DQWH01000195.1 GCA_011042635.1 Bacteroidota bacterium
AGGTTATTGGTTAGTAGTACATTGTTTGTTCCGGTTCAAATGCTGACAAATATAAAAAGCTTTTTCGGCTCTCCAAATAACATGCGTCATAGCGCTGACCTGTTGTTTAATCTGTGTATTTCCTCCCTCTGCGTGCAATATGGACCGGTATTCATTATATTTGCGGTAAATACGGTATCATGAAAATATTCACATCGGCACAGATCAGGGAAATTGACCGGTATACCATGGAACATGAACCGGTGGCCTCGATCGACCTGATGGAAAGGGCGGCTACCCGGCTGTTCGAATGGATTACCCGGCATTATCCTTCAGGAACACCTTTTTTGTTAGTGGCCGGTCCGGGTAACAACGGGGGAGATGCCCTGGCCCTGAGCCGTTTGCTCCATGGTTCGGGGTACCGGGTGGAACCGGTAGTGGCCGATATATCGGGAAAATTCTCCGACGATTGTGCCTGCAATCTGAACCGCCTGAAAAAAATTCCGGACCTCCGGATCAGGGTGCTGAAAAAGGGAGAGCCTCTGCCTTCTGTTTCCAACCGGACCGTGATCGTGGACGGATTGTTCGGCTCGGGACTGGCCCGGCCGCTTGCAGGCTGGCCTGCCGAACTGGTCAAACAGATGAATAAATCAGGGCACGAGATCATTTCCATTGATATACCTTCGGGAATGTACGGTGAAGAACCCGTGGACGAGAACAGGGGCCCGGCGGTACGTGCCAGGTACACCCTGAGTTTCCAGTTTCCGAAACTGGCTTTTTTATTGCCAGAAAATGAGGAGTATACTGGCGAGTGGAAGGTTCTTCCCATTGGATTGCATCCTGAAATAATTGAAAAAACCGCCACCCCTTGGCATTATGTCACCGCCGGGGAGGATAGAAATATGTTGCATAACAGAAAAAAATTTTCTCATAAAGGCCATTACGGCCACGCCCTGTTTATTGCCGGTTCTGCCGGAAAGATGGGAGCTGCCGTGCTGGGGGCACGGGCATGTCTCCGGGCGGGTGTGGGGTTGCTTACGGTACATGTACCCGGTGCCGGGCGGGATATATTGCAGACCGCAGTGCCCGAAGCTATGGTTTCGGTTGACCGCTCCGGCGAAGTGTTTTCGGAAATTTCGGAAACCGGCGGTTATGATGCTGTGGGAGTGGGTCCCGGTCTGGGAACCCGACAGGAAACGGCCGGGGCGCTGCAAGGTCTTCTTGGATCATACCATGGCCCGGTAGTAGTGGATGCCGATGCAATCAATATCCTGGGGAAGAACAGGGATTGGCTCGGTATGCTGAATGAAAAAACCGTGCTTACTCCCCACCCGCGTGAATTCGAACGGATCACCCGCAGAACGGAAAATTCATTGCAGCGACTGGAACTTCTGAGGCAGTTTGCCGGGGAATACGGAGTGGTTGTGGTGCTGAAAGGAGCTTATACAGCCGTGGCCCGCCCCGACGGACAGGTGTTTTTCAATTCTACGGGAAATCCCGGTATGGCCACGGCGGGAAGCGGGGATGTGCTTACCGGAATCATCCTGTCCCTGCTCGCCCAAGGGTATCCTGCCGGTAAGGCCGCTACCCTGGGGGTTTACCTGCACGGATTGTCGGGAGACCTGGCCAGCCGGGATAGCAGCCAGGAGTCTTTAATAGCCGGTGACATTATTGAATATATGGGAGATGCTTTTAAAACCGTTCATGATGAAATGCCTAAGATGTGACAGGATCATAGTGTGGTGCCTCCTGCTGGGTGCCTTTTTAACAGCCTGCCAGCAGCCGCTGATTCCGACCCGCGTGCTGCGGGTGACGGAAGATCAGGAGCTTTCTGAGGGTAGTTTTGTGTATGTATTGCCCCGAACAGTGGTGAGGGTGAGTCTGGAGATTACCCGACACACCGAGCGGCGGGGTCCGTTTCGCGATTATACGGAACAATTCCTGAATATTTCGGAGGGTATCGAAGAAGACAAAACATGGTGGGAAATCAGCAACCTGCAGATCGAAACCCGCCAGGAAATTGATCCGCAGCAATATTATGTTGTGGAGCCCGGCACAAGCATGGAGTCCAATTATCTTGCTCTGAGCCGGGCCGGACTGGTGCTGACAGCTGAAGAAGAGGTGGCCGGAGAACTGGGAACCATTCATCCGGTTCCCCGCATGCCGGAAACCCCGCTGTTTTTCCCGGGCCAGGCAATCGTGCCTGCACAGGACGTTACCCTGGAATGGTCATATACCATTGAGGAAACCGATTCGGGATTTGTCCGGGTCCCTTTCAGCTACGAGAAAGTACGGTGGAAAGATACCGAAGAAATGGCCCTGGAAGCAGCCGATTTCATTATCCGGATCAGGGAACGACGGGTCGATCTGCTGGATGGTATGGCCGAGGATTACCCCGACGGAAAAGCCCTGCAGTTGTTGCTGGAAGAAATGGACCGGGCGGAAAAGGAATACCTGGCTTTGTTTACCGGAAAGACCCTGAAAGAAACCTTTACGGTGGAATATGATGTGATCCCTACCACTGCTTCAATCCAGACGGCTACCATACTGTGCTGGTTTTCAGAAGAAAAAGGACTGGTAAATGAGAACGAACCCGGTGGGGTTCCCGTGGCCCTCGACATCCGGCCGGAAACCCTGCCACCACCCCTGGAACATTTCGGAGAAGAGACCGGAATACAGGATACAACCGATTGCCTGGTGTACCGTATTCCCGATGTGGCCCGGCTGCGCGTGACCAACGGGAAACAAACCCTGGCCCTGAAACGGGCCCTGATATATCAGCTGGGGAAAACAGTATGCCTGCCGGTAAAGCTCAGGATGGGAGAGTAAAGGATGCTATGCATGTCAGGGGTTCAAACAGGACCGCTGCACCATCCTTCCCGGTGCGTTATTCGCCTTCGGGTCATAAGCTACGCTTCCCTGCCTTGTTTTTCTCATAAAACCCTCAGAGTCCATTGTTTCCTTATCCCGCTATTCAGAAGTATTATTATAATATGGAATAACCGCGACCGATAACGAAGCTTCGCATGCCAGGGCAGGCAGTATGGTTGCATTTCATAACGGGAATAATGGCAAAAAGTTCCGCAGGGACGGCAGTACCTCAATGAATCTCCATCACATGCATATCCAGCTACGTAAATGTCCGTGGCATTATGTGGATTTCCGGTTACCGGATGCTGCTCGGAAAATTTTTTTGGAATTCATTCCATTCCACCGTTTTGTATTTGTCGGTGGCAATATAGTTCAGAATAGGCTCCATGGCTTTGGGTTCCATGTATCCGGCCACGGCTGTCAGTAACTGAAGGTCCTCGTTCATATACACGACGGAGGGATATGACATGCGGCCTTGCAACAGGAGTATGGCCAGCTGATGCGAATGACGGTTCCCATTTCCTTCGTTGATGTAGGTTTTCCCACCGAATTTCACCGGATCGGTGGATTCGGCATTGAACTTCACAGCGTAGAAATGGGTGTTGAGATATTCTGCAATCACCGGATGGCTGAATGTATTTTCATCCATTCGCTTACACCATCCGCACCAATCGGTATATACATCAATAAAAAGTTTTCTTGGTTCCTTCTGAACCAGTTTTACTGCTTCTTCAAAGGTGTACCATTTCACTTTTCCCGTTGATTTCTGAGCCTTGATCTCCGGGACAATGAAAAGACATACTGCTATAAAAACCAGACCTTTCTTCATACCAATCATAATATAACAACGTAATTCCGAATAATTATATGGCAAATATAAAAATTATAATAGCAATTATACAAATATGTTTATAAATGGATAGTGCGTCCGGAGATTTCGGATGTGTTTCATGACATGAGTGCCCCATCGGCAGGCTGAAGTTTTTTTATTATTTTTATCCGTTTCAAAATTTAACGATAAAACATATTGATATGGAAGTGATGAAGAAAACCCTGCGTGATTCCGCTCCCATGCGGTGGCTTGTGCTGGTTCTGATCAGCACCCTGATGTTTTCTACCTATTGGTTCCAGGATTTTTATTCCGGGCTGAAAGGTATGCTGCAAACCCAGCTCGGGTTTGACAGTGAGGAATACGGCCGGCTGATCGGACTGACAACCATTGCGAATGTTTTTGGAATGATCATTGTCGGGGGGATTATTCTCGACAAATGGGGGATCAAGCTGGCCGGTGTGATATTCGGATCGCTGGCTACCCTGGGCGCCGCCATCAATGCCATGGCAGCATACGGAGTTTTTGGAGAATCACACAGTACTGTTCTGACCATGATGATCATCGGAAGGGTGATGTTCGGATCCGGATTGGAGGTGGTTTGTGTGATAGCTACCCGAACAGTAGTGAAATGGTTCAAGGGATATGAGCTGGCTCTGGCCATGGCGGTGAACATGGGTTTCGGAAGGCTGGGATCGGCCATGGGGATAGCTCTTTCCATCGATATCGGGGGAGGGCGCGTGTCTCCGGCCATAGCCTTTGCTGCCACTCTGATCGGTCTGTCGCTGGTCTTTTTTCTCATTTACCTCATTTTTGACGTGAAGCTTGACAAACAGAGAGGAAGGACCACCATGGATGAAACCGGAGATGATGAGGAATTCAAGTTCGACGATCTGGTAAAGCTGGCTACCAACCGCTCGTTTATATTTATTGCCCTGCTTTGTGTGGCTTTCTATTCGGCGGTGTTTCCGTTCATTCAATATGCTCCCGACCTGCTGGTGAATAAATTCAATTTTTCCTATGACTTGCCTGCCGACGGGGATTTCTTCACACTTTTCGGGAATAAATCGCTGGGGAACACCTTGATATACCTCGGTTTGTTTGTGTTCGGACTGGCGTTCAGTATGGTGCCTGCCAGAATGAAAGCCCGGAGCAGCAAGGTGGGTTCGCTGGTTATCCTCCTGTTGCTCTTCGGCCTGTTTGTCAGGGTTCTCTGGGGAACCCTTTCCGTCTGGTTTACCAACGGACCCAAGGTGGCCAGCCTGATTCCCATGGGGACCATTCTCTTTACTCCCATATTCGGAAGCTATGTGGACAGGAAAGGGAAGGCTGCTTCGCTCATGATCCTGGGATCGCTGTTGCTGATCTTCGCTCACCTGGCGCTTTCGGTCTTCAATAACGTTATTCTCGGATACATCGGCCTGTTGGTTCTGGGCATTGCCTTTTCCCTGATCCCTGCCGCCATGTGGCCTTCGGTGGCCAAGATCGTGGCCGAGAACCGGCTGGGAACAGCCTATGCCTCCATGTTTACCGTACAGAACTGGGGGTTGCTGGCCTTTTTCTGGGGCATAGGGTCGCTGCTTGACCTGGTGAATCCCGAAGTGGTGAAAGCTATTGACAACGCACGACTGGCTCTGGAAGCCCAGGGTCTGTCGCCTGCCGCTATCAGTGAGGAGGTGAACAGGATGCGTGCCATAGGCGAATTGCCCTCATACAATTATACATGGCCTATCCTGATGCTGGTGCTTCTGGGAGTAATCTCCATTTTCCTGGCATTCCAGCTGAAAAAGTCCGATAAGAAGCAGGGATACGGACTGGAGCTGCCCTCCGGAGAAACTCCGGCATAGGCGCCCGCCGTTCCTTTATGATAACAGTAAGAAATTAAAAAACATCATTATGAGTGCAGACATTCAAAACCTGGATCCGAAGGCCCTCTGGAAAAATTTTTACAAGCTGACGCGTATTCCAAGACCTTCCAAGAAAGAAGGAAAGATCATTCAGTTTATCAAAGAGTTCGGAGAAGAACTCGGACTGGACACCTCGGTGGATGCTGTGGGGAACGTACTGATCAGAAAACCCGCCACCCCGGGGATGGAAAACAGAAAAACCGTGGTATTGCAGGGACACCTGGATATGGTTCCACAGAAAAACAGCGACAAACAATTTGATTTCGAGAAAGATCCCATTGAACCGCTGATCGACGGGGAGTGGGTGAAGGCCAACGGCACCACCCTGGGTTCGGATAATGGAATCGGAGTCGCTGCCGCTATGACCGTACTGGAATCAAAAGACCTGCAGCACGGCCCCATTGAAGCTCTCTTTACCGTGGATGAAGAGACCGGTATGACCGGCGCCTTCGGTCTGAAGCCCGGATGGCTGAGGGGAGATATACTGATCAATATGGACTCGGAGGACGAGGGCGAACTGTACGTGGGATGTGCCGGAGGAACCAATGCGAATATGGAACTCACCTGCCGTGAGGAGCCGGTCCCGGAGGGGCACAGGGCGCTTCAGCTGACTATCAGCGGATTGAAAGGAGGACACTCGGGCATTGATATCTATTTGTACAAGGGCAATGCCAACAAATTGCTGAACCGCTTTCTGTGGCATGCTACCCGGAAACACGGTTTGAGGATCGCTTCCATCGACGGGGGAGGACTGAGGAATGCCATTCCGAGAGAAGCGGTGGCCCTGGTGACCGTTCCGGCTGCTGAAGAAGCTGCCGTGATGGAATATGTGAAACAGACGGAAGCCGTTTTCAGGAACGAATATGCCACCATCGACCCCGACCTGAAATTCAAGGCACAAAAGGCCGAATTGCCCTCATCGGTGATCGATGCAGAAACCCAGAAAAACCTGGTGAATGCGGTGTATGCCTGTCCGAATGATGTGATCAGGATGAGCAACGATATGCCCGGCCTGGTGGAAACTTCCACCAACCTTGCCAGGATTAAATCGGAAGAGGGTAGGATCGAGGTGCTGTGCCTGCTGCGCAGCAGTGTGGATAGCGCCCGGGAAGCCCTTAAGGAGCAATTTGTGGCCGTGTTCGAACCCGCCGGGGCAAAAATCGTATTCGACGGGGAATACCCGGGATGGAAACCCAATATGGATTCACCCATCTTGAAAACCATGCAGGAAGTGTACAACAGCAAATTCGGACGGGTACCCGAGATCAAGGCTATCCATGCCGGTCTGGAATGCGGGCTGCTGGGCGGTGTGTATCCCAACCTCGATATGATCTCGTTCGGCCCCACAATCCGCTATCCCCATTCTCCCGATGAGAAGGTGCATATCGGATCGGTGAAAAAATTCTGGGACTTCCTGGTGGAAACCCTGAAAGCCATACCGAAAAAATAAATTGTAAAAAGCTGTGAAATTATTCCGGTAAAGGCGATTCGGTAAATATTTGATAAAAAATATATAATAAAACTCAATTTTGTAGGCAACTACGTAGACAACTACGTAGTTGCCTACGTAGTTGCCTACGTAGTTTCTTGCTTTCCCTGAACCTGCCTTTTTCAAATTCGCAAGTCTTTCTCTGTTATCTGATATTATTTTGTGATTCTGTTAATTACAGAAAGAAATTACTGTCTAAAGGCCCTTAGCGCTACTCATCGTTCTTCCCTTTCGCTTCGCTGCCGGGGACAGGCCTGAATAAACCGCTTTTTGACTACCGGCCTGTTTTTATCCGGACCTGCCTGCAAGAATATTTCTGATTACTTACCCTTCGTATTCTTCGCGGTGAATTATTCGGCAGTATGGTAACCGGGTTCTCTCAGCCCAAAAAATTCGTATCACTTATATACAGCTTCCGGTAAAGAAAGATTAATTTTATTTTTCATGGAAATCATGTAATTTTGAATAAAATATCGTGACATGCACTTTCCCATTGTGTCCAAACGGTATAAAAGCTTCTCCAACCGGGGACTCTACGAGTGCTGGATAAGATAATCCTCTGTTGTCCGTGGCCTCCTGCGCGGATTGTATTAATCTTTTTGTTTACTTTTTAATTTGTTATAATGAACTATTCTTCCTGTTCATTGATTTTCGGTAATAAAGAACCTATAACACCTGACGATCACTTCATCATGTCAGGGAAGGTTCGACTATTCCATCCGGTTCGCTTTGCTTCCGGATGGAAAGTCTCATTGAAAATGGTGAAGTGGGGAGTTGGCGAGTCGGTGAGTCGAAGAAAAACAGGATCGTTCTTATGCTATTTAGACATTGACTACCCGTAACCCCTGCCTGCCGGCAGGCAGGCGTAACCCGTAAACCGTAACCCATTATGTCCAAAGGTCTCCTTTTCGATATCAAACGTTTTGCCGTACACGACGGTCCGGGTATCCGCACCACGGTGTTTTTCAAAGGATGCCCGCTGAGGTGCGCCTGGTGCCATAACCCCGAAAGTTATCGCAAACAGGTGGAAAAAACGGTTAATACCCGGAAGCTGAACGGCAGGACCTACCGGGAAGAAGAAAAGGTGGGGGAATGGATGACGGTGGAACGGGTGATGGGAATGATCGGGAAAGATGCGGTTTTTATGAATGAATCGGGAGGAGGAGTTACTTTTTCAGGAGGAGAACCGCTTATGCAGCCCGTTTTTCTGGAGGAGCTGGCCCGGGCATGTGTGGGGGAGAGCCTTCATACCTGTCTTGACACGTCGGGATATGCCGGAAACGACGCTCTGCAGCGTGTCTTTCCGTATATTGATCTGTTTCTGTACGACATCAAGTCCCTTGATAAAGAACGGCACCGCCGATACACGGGCAAAAGCAACCGGTTGATCCTGGAAAATTTGCGGTGGCTGATCAAAATGCGTGCGAACATCAGGCTTCGTGTACCTCTGATCCCGGGGATCAACGACAGGGAGGAAGACCTGAAGGCCCTGGAAGACCTGCTTTCCGAAGCGGGAAGCTCTGTCCAGGGAGTGGATCTGTTACCGTACCACAAACTGGCTGCACCAAAACATAAAACCTTCCGGGGGGAATATGCGGCCGGAAATATTCAGGTACCCGAAGGCAGTGCCATGGAATACATCAGGCAACGGCTTGAAAAACATACAAACGTGCCGGTGGGGGTGGGAGGATAAGAACGACTTCTGCCGGCCGGCTGTTGAAAAAAACATTGTCAGAAAGAACCATTAAACATCTGGAAATCATGATGACCGAAAGGGTGAAAAAATTACGTGATCAAAGCCTGCAGGCTGTTCCCAGGATTTCTCCGGAGAGAGCCAGGCTGGTAACCCGTTTCTACAAAAGCGGGGAGGCGGTGGGGAAATCCGTCCCCGTTCAGCGTGCCCTTTGTTTCCGGTACATTCTTGAAAACAAAGAGATCTGCATCAACGACGGAGAACTGATTATCGGTGAAAGGGGACCGGCGCCTGCCGCCACTCCCACCTATCCCGAGATCACCCTGCATTCGCTGGAGGACCTCGATACCCTGCACAACCGCGAAAAGGTTTCATTTCAGGTGGATGAAGAAACCCGGAGAATTTACAGGGAAGAGATCATTCCTTTCTGGAAGGGGAAAACCAACCGCGACCGGATCATGCAGGCCATGTCGCCCGAATGGCACCTGGCCTATGAAGCGGGCATTTTTACGGAATTCCAGGAGCAGCGGGCTCCGGGGCACACAGTCCTGGGTGACAAGATCTATTCCAGGGGCATGCTTGACCTGATCGGGGAGATCAGGGAAACCAGAACCCGGCTTGACTATTTCAATGATCCCGGAGCCTATGAAAAGAATGAGGAGCTGAAAGCCATGGAAATTGCGGCCCATGCCCTGATCGAATTTGCCGGCAGGCATGCTGCCAGGCTTGAAGAACTGGCTGCAGGGGAAAAAGATCCGGCCAGGAAAAAGGAACTGGAGCACATGGCTGCCATCAGCCGGCACGTGCCGGCCCATGCTCCCCGAACATTTCACGAAGCCCTGCAGTATTACTGGTATGTGCATGTAGGGGTGATCACCGAGCTCAATCCCTGGGATTCCTTCAATCCCGGCCGGCTCGATCAGCACCTGTTCCCCTTTTACAGCAGGGAACTGGCCGAAGGCACCCTCACCCGGGAACAGGCCACCGAGCTGCTGCAGTGCTTCTGGGTAAAGTTCCATAACCACCCCGCTCCTCCGAAAGTGGGGGTTACCGCCCAGGAAAGCAATACCTACACCGATTTTGCGCTGATCAACCTGGGAGGGGTCCGGCCCGATGGTTCCGATGCCGTGAATGAGCTGAGCTACCTGATCCTGGATGTCATTGAGGAGATGCGCATACTGCAACCTTCTTCCATGGTGCAGTTGAGCCGGAAAAATCCCGACCGCTTCCTGCACCGGGCATTGAAGATCATCAAAACGGGTTTCGGGCAACCCTCGGTGTTCAATACCGATGCTATTGTGGCAGAACTGGTGCGGCAGGGTAAAGACATTGCAGATGCACGCCGGGGTGGAGCCAGCGGATGTGTGGAAAGCGGGGCTTTCGGTACCGAGGCGTATATTCTTACCGGGTATTTTAACCTGACCAAACTGCTGGAGCTGGTGCTGTACAACGGAAAAGATCCGCGCACTGGGAAACAGACCGGGCCGGAAACCGGCGATCCCCGTGATTTTAAAAGTTTCGACGACCTGTTTGCTGCCTGGAGGAAACAACTGGAATACTTTATCGACATCAAGATCAGAGGTAATAACATTATTGAGAAGATCAACGCCACCCATATGCCGGTACCTTTTCTTTCGCTTCTGATAGACGACTGTATCAGCAACGGAAAGGATTACAATGCCGGAGGGGCAAGGTATAACACCTCGTATATTCAGGGAGTGGGTCTGGGCAGTTTGACCGATAATTTTACCTCGCTGAAATACCACCTGTTCGATGAGAAAGATATGGAATGGGATGAGCTGCTTGCTGCCCTGAAGAATAATTTCAAAGGTTCGGAAGATCTGCGCTACAGGCTGGTGTATCACACCCCGAAATATGGGAATGATGATGACACTGCCGATCAGCATGCCGTAAAGGTATTCAATGCCTTTTATGAAATGGTAGACGGCAGGCCTACTTCCCGGGGAGGCACTTTTCGCGTGAACCTTCTGCCCACCACCTGTCATGTATATTTCGGCAGTGTGACGGGAGCTATGCCCGACGGCCGGCCGGCCTGGGAACCTCTTTCAGAAGGGATTTCGCCTGTGCAGGGAGCCGACAGGGAAGGGCCCACTGCGGTGATCCGTTCCGTTTCAAAAATCGATCACCTCTGTACGGGCGGCACCCTGCTGAATCAGAAATTTTCTCCTTCCTTTTTCGATGGAGAAGAAGCCATCCGGAAACTGGGGAGCCTTATCAGAAGCTATTTCCGCCTGGACGGGCACCATATCCAGTTTAATGTGGTGGATGCCAGCACCCTGCGGGATGCCCGGAAGCATCCTGAAAAATACAGGGACCTGATTGTGCGTGTGGCGGGATACAGCGATTATTTCAATAATTTGGGACCGGACCTTCAGGAAGAGATCATTCGCAGGACCGAACACGCGGAAGTGTGATCACAGCCTGATTCCGATGACCAGAATATCATCCAGCTGGTCCAGGGGGCCCTTCCATGAGAGGAACGCTTCTTCCATCAGTTCCATCTGCCTGTTCAGCGGCTGGTCCTGTATGGATGCCAGCAGATTCCGGAACCGGTGGAATTTGAATTTCTTTTCCTTCTTACCACCGAATTGGTCGATAAAACCGTCGGAGAACAGGTAGATCGTATCTCCCTGATGATAATCCAGTACATGGTTGGTAAAAGGGTTCAGGTATCGGTCGTATATTCCGATGGGCATTTTGTCGCCCGGGATCTCAATCAGTTCCTTTTTCCTGTACAGGTAGAGCGGATTGAAAGCCCCGGCAAACTGTATTTTTTTCTTTTGCGGATCGATCACGCACAGGGATATGTCCATCCCGTCCTTGGCTTCTCCTTCGCGCCCGGTCTGGTGCAGGGCGGTGATCACCCTGTTCCTCAGGTCGTCCAGAACCTGCCCGGCATTCCGTATGCGGGTATTTACGGCAATATCATTCAGGGCCGTCAATCCCAACATGCTCATGAATGCCCCGGGTACACCGTGCCCGGTGCAGTCGGCCGCGGCTACCAGGATCTTTCCGTTCTGTTCCCTGAACCAGTAAAAATCGCCGCTTACAATGTCCCGCGGAATATAGATAATGAAATATTCCCTGAAATAACGGACAATGGATTCGTGCGGAGGAAGAATAGCCGCCTGGATACGGCTTGCATACAGAATACTGTCGGTGATTTCCTTTTTCTGATTGGCTATCTGGTCGCGCTGCCGCTTCAGTTGGTCGCGTTGCGATCCGATCTCTTCTTTCTGCCTGGTGATCTCGAGGGTTCGCTCGGCCACCTTTTGTTCCAGTACCCTTTTGTCATGCTGGAGCTTCCGGGTCCATAACCAGAGGATCAGTCCCCCCAGTAAGAGGGCGCTTAGCGCCATCAGCAGTATGAACCAGGTGGTGCGGTAAAAGGGAGGGTGTATCACAAACTGTGCCGACCGGATGCTCGAAGTGTTTCCCAGGATATTTTTTGCTCTGACATACAGGGTGTACCCTCCCGGCTGCAGGTTATGAAAAGTGATGGTGCTGTACTGAGGGCTCCATTTTGACCAGTCTTTCATGAAGGGATCCATGCGGTACTGGTAGGCGGTATTTTCGGGTTTGACAAAATACGGAGCGGTAATATGGACATCGATTGGGAACTGGTCATAACCGATTTCCTGGTAGGCTGTTATCTCCTGATATCCGTTGGCGTGTGAAAGGCCAGTAAAATAAACATGGAAGGGGGTTTCGTTCCCGGTATCTGCTACCGGAAGGATTTTACTGAGACGGTTGTCGCCGTCAATAACCCACAGCTCGCCCGCAGGAGACAGGGAAATGTCGCGGATGTTACCGAACAGTCTGAGGTATCGTACCATCCGGGGATCGATGGTTTCTGCCGAATTCAATACTACCCAGTTCTGCTCCGACCGCAGCCAGGTGATGCGGTTATGGTTGCATATTAGTTGCGGAGTGGAAGTGAATTCCGGGAATTTTCCGATAGCGGGTTCCAAAGCATCTGTTTCCCGGTTATAGGCGAATATGGATGTGCCTGCAAAGAAGAAGGGTTCGTGACTTATGGCCCTGATCATGACCCGGTAGGGGCGGACCAGAGGAAGGGTATATTCCGATATTTTGACAGGCTGAAGCCGGTTGTTCACCGTGATACGGAACACCCGGTTCGTTTCTCCTGCCCACAGGGTTTGCGCATCTTCCTCCAGGATGGAGGCGGTTTTTCCGAGGCCGGCGGTCCACAGTTCTTTTTTCCATCCATCGGATTCACGGCTCAGCACAAGGATGCCGGCCGAACCCGCTGCGTAGAATACATTTTCCCGGCTCGAAGGAGTTATATAACGGATGTTCATGTTCTCGATAACGGGAC
>DQWH01000181.1 GCA_011042635.1 Bacteroidota bacterium
ATTCCGGTATTCGTCGGCCATCCGGGTATGCCTGATGATCTGAAGCTGGTGGAATTTGATATTACTGAGAGGAAGCCGGGAAAGGATAACGGCTTCTTCCAGCATTTCCTCCCTCGTTTCGCCCGGCAGGCCGAAAATAAGGTGTCCGCCGGTACGGATACCCCGGGCGGCAGTTTCCCTGATAGCCCGTACCGTTTGTTCAAAGGTATGCCCTCTGTTCACCCTTTCAAGGGTATGATTGTAACACGATTCAATACCGTATTCCACAATCACATACACCCGGTTTTTCAGCCCGGCCAGATAATCCAGTATGACATCATCCACACAGTCGGGCCGGGTACCGATCACCAGCCCCACCACGTCTTCCACGGCCAGGGCCTCCTCGTACAGGCTTTTCAGCACAGGCAATTCCGCATAGGTATTAGAATAGGCCTGGAAATACGCCAGATATTTCACGGCACGGCGGTAGCGTTTCTTATGAAAAGCGATCCCTTCCTGTATCTGCCGGGTAACGGTCTTTTCCACGGAACAGTATGAAGGATTGAACGCATTGTTGTTGCAGTAGGTGCATCCGCCTATTCCTACGGTACCGTCACGGTTGGGACAAGTAAATCCCGCATCGATGCTCACTTTCTGCAGACGTTCACCGAACTGTTTCCTGAAATACCCGGCATAGTCGTTAAATCGCCGCTGATGTCCCCAGGGATACTCCATCGTTATCCGTTGATTTCCTTACCGTCGGTTCTCACTATTTTATTCAGGAAAACATACCACACGAATCCTTCCACAGGCGCATATCCCATATCGCGCAGCAGGCCGGTGTACTGTTCCACCTGTCGGACGTAGCGGTCGTCTTCGGCCTCCCCGAACTTGTAATCCACCACTGTTGCCCGTTTTCCATCGATCACGACCCGGTCGGGGCGTTTTTCCCGTCCGCCGGGGGTATAGATCCCCGCCTCCTTTTTCACATCCCGGCCGGAAGCAAACCATTCCCGCACCGTGGGATGATCGAGCCACCGCAGTACCTGTTTTTCCAGATTCCCTACCTCACCGGCCGGCACACGTCCTGACCGCACCAGCCTGTCCAGTTCCTTTTTCACATCCTCCGGGCCGGCAATTCTTTCAAACAATTCGTGCAACAGCTTGCCCCGGTTAACCCGTTGCCCCGTCACCGAACCAGTAAGCCGGAAATATTCCAGGCTTTCCTGCCGCAGGCGTAGTCCCTGCTGCGGCAAACCACCACCACCAGAAAAAGATGCCTGATAGTCGAATACCGGGGGTTCGGCATACTGTTTCCGTTCGGCAGCCGGGAAAGATCCGTATTCGTATATTCCCTTCTCCCGGTGAAAAGGGGTTGACAGAACATCCTGAAGGTTCTCCTTCTCCCCGGTAGCCGCAGCCGTTTCAAGAACATGCCACAGAAGGTTACCCGCTGTGGTAATACGGTTATTTTTTGGCGGATCGGGCGACCATACAAGCATTGCCTTTTTTGCCCGGGTGAATGCAACATACAGCAGGTTGAGGTTATCTACATAGGAATTCAGTTTCTCCTGCCAGTACTCACGGGCAAAATGCGACTGTCCCAGCTTTTGCTGGTTGTCAACGGCCACCACCCCCTGGAAAAGGGGAAAGGATTCACCGGCGGCACACCACAGGCGGGAGGATCCGTCGCCCATATTCCAGTTGCAGAAGGGAATCAGCACCGCTTCAAATTGCAGTCCTTTGGCCTTGTGGATGGTGAGCACCCGGAAAGAGCTTTCCTGATCGGTCTGCTGCAGGGCGGGCCGGTTCTGCTCCCACCAGCGGAGGAAAGCGGTGATATCGCCCGAATACCGGGTCTGGAAATCCATTACGGTATCCTGGAAAGCCAGCAGATAAGCCTGTTCGTCCCTGAACCGGTGCAGACCGAAGCGGCGGATCAGGCGTTCGGTCCTTTCAAACAGGCTCCATCCTCCCGGTTCGTCCAGACGGCGGAACAGGTCGTCCAGCACCTCACGCGCCGCCCCGCCGGCAGTTTCGTCAGGCTTCCCCGCTGCACGAAAAAGGCCATGAATACGTGCCGTATCTTCTTCCCCTTTCAGGATATACCGGTCGAACAGCCGGTACATTTGAGCCCGGTTGACCGCATCGTCAGGGTAAACCATCCAGCGGAAAACGGTAAGAATAAACCTCACGGAAACAGCCTGTTCAAGACGGAGGGAATCGTTGGAAACCAGCGAGTAGGAATAACCCGGCTTTGCCCGGCCGCTCTCCACATACTGCCGCACCGCTTCCGCCACCCTGGCTCCTTCCTCCTTTTTCCTCACCAGGATGGCCACTTCCCCCGGCCGGTAGCCCAGTTCCTGCAGTTTCTCCAGCCAGCCGGGAATGGCAGCCGGCACCGTTTCGTTCATATCCTGTTTAGCCACAAATTCAATCCGCACATACCCTCCGGGTTTTTCCCGGTTCCGCGGAAGCGACTGTTCCAGCCTCTCATAAGCCCGGGTGATCAGTCCCCCGGCATCCGGATCGGGATAACCTGCCTCTTCGGTATCCTGCCGGAATTTTTCCTGCATGCTCTCAGCAGCCATTCCAAAGAAAGCATTGTTGAAAGCCACGATATGTTCATGGCTTCGCCAGTTGGTATCCAGGGTATGGAAGTGCAGCTGTTCTTCAGGAAACTGCTCCTCCACTTCGCCGGCCAGTATGTGCCAGTCGGAATTCCTCCAGCGGTAGATGGATTGCTTCACATCGCCCACAAGCAGGCTGGAATGGTTCTGTGCCAAGCCGTTGCGGACAAGAGGCAGGAAATTTTCCCATTGAAAGCGGGAGGTGTCCTGAAACTCATCGATCATAAAATGCAGGTAGCGGTTCCCGATCTTTTCATAGATAAACGGGGCATCGCCGGGACCAATGATCTTTCTCAGGAAACGGCCGGCATCGGCCAGAAGAAAAAGGTCTTCCTCCATCAGGTAATCCCTCACGTGCCGGGCCAGATCGCCCAGAATAGCTGTGGCATACAGGTTTTTCAGAACGAGGCAAACGCTGTTGTATTGAACAATTTCCTTCTGGTACTTTTCCAACGCTTTTTTCAGCAGGTTGTTCAGGCCGCTGTCGTAGGCATGCCGGATAGCTTCTTCCTTATCCGTTCCTCTGGCAAACCATTCCTCCACCCGGTCGCACACACGCGGAGCCGTTTTCCCCGGATCAAAATCATTACCCCCGGCCAGCTTGCCGAAATAATTGATAAACGATTTGCTGCTGCCCTTGAAATCGGACGGCACCAGATCGTGCTGCTCCATGATCTTCAGGCCTTCTCTTCCTATATCCATCATTTCCTGTTCAAACCGGGTCTTCACACTCCGCATCCTGCCCACCATCTTCTTCAGTTCCTCCTTATCCCGGTACATTTCAAACCAGCCGGGATCGACAGACTGGTAGGCCTCCCTAAAAAGTTCTTTTCCCAGCTTGCGGATAGAAGAAAGAATGTTCCAGCTCTTTCCTTCCTCCACCGTATCGAGCGAATAACGAATAAGCCAGTCTTTCAGCACCGGGTCTCCGCCCAGGGAACGCATCATCCGGTCGACGGCCTCATTCAGCACGCGGTCGCTGTCGAGTTCAAGGGTATATCCTCCCGCACGGCCGATCTCGCGGGAAAACTGCTGCAACACCCGCTGAAAAAAGCTGTCGATAGTACCCACCGAAAACCGGCTGTAATCGTGAAGAAGGCGTTTCAGGATCTCCCCGGCTCTTTCACGTATTTTTCCGGACTCATATCCTGTTTCCAAGCACAGTTCGCTGAGGTAGTCTGATTCCTCTCCTGACGCCAGCAAATGCAGCTCGCCGATGATGCGGGTTTTCATTTGGGCCGTGGCCTTGTTGGTAAAAGTTACGGCCAGGATATGCCGGTACCGGGCCGGGTCGCGAAAAACCATTTGCAGAAAATCGCCGGCCAGCCGGAATGTTTTGCCCGAGCCGGCGGAAGCGCGGTAAACGCGCAGGGAAGCGGAATCAGTTGTATACGTAATGGACATGTTATCAAAATTAATTCATTCTGGTTGAATCAGCCCTGTAAACCGGAAAATAATTATTTATTTTGTATGAACAGGCAGGGGCCCCAACCGTATTCATAAGTTCAGGATCCGGTGCCTGAAGTGTATGTGTTACCAATAAAAACACATGTTATGAGCCATCTTCCCCATCCTCAGCGGTACGATCATATGGTATACCGGCGCTGCGGAAAAAGCGGCATTCTGCTGCCCGCCGTTTCCCTCGGCCTGTGGCACAATTTCGGCCATGTCGATTCTTTCGAAACAGCCAGGGATATTATTCGCACAGCCTTTGATTCCGGGATCACCCATTTCGACCTTGCCAACAATTACGGTCCGCCTCCCGGTGCGGCGGAGGAGAATTTCGGAAAGATACTGCACCAGGACCTGAAAGCTTACCGCGATGAGATGATCATTTCCACCAAAGCTGGCTATACCATGTGGCCCGGACCATACGGCGACCGGGGTTCGCGCAAGTACCTGCTGGCCAGCCTTGACCAGAGCCTGCGCCGGCTGGGACTGGATTACGTGGATATTTTCTATTCACACCGCCCCGATCCGGAAACGCCCCTGGAAGAAACCCTGGGAGCCCTTTCCCATGCGGTAAAACAGGGGAAGGCCCTGTATGCCGGTATTTCCAACTATGATGCAGAAACCAGCCGGAAGGCCATTGCCTGGCTGCGGGAACAGGGAACTCCCTGTCTGATTCACCAGCCCAGGTATTCCATGCTCGACCGGCGGGTGGAAAATGAACTCCTGGATGTGCTCCTGGAAGAAGGAACCGGATGCATTGCTTTCAGTCCGCTGGCCCAGGGAATGCTTACCAACCGGTACCTGCAGGGAATTCCTGATGATTCCCGTGCCGCCAAACCCCACGGATTTCTAAAGAAAGAGCACATTACCCCCCAGGTCATCAGCAAGGTACGGCAACTGCAGGCCCTGGCCGACGAACGGGGGCAGAGCCTGGCCCAGATGGCCCTGGCCTGGGTGCTGCGCGACGAAAGGATCACCTCGGTGCTGGTAGGTGCCAGCAGCAGGGATCAGTTGCTGGAAAACCTGGCCTGCCTGGAAAAGCCTGAATTCAGCCCGGACGAGCTGGCCCGGATCGATAAGGCACTTTCGGAACTGCCCGGTTAATATTTTCCATAAAAACAGCATAAACCATGAAACCTTCCGCTCCTTTACATATCAGGCCTGCCCGGCCGGAAGATGCAGAGCTGATCGCACAGCTTATCAAAGAGCTGGCCGTTTATGAAAAGCTGGAAAATGAGGCGGTGGCCACTCCGGAGATTCTGAAGAAAAACCTTTTCGGCGAACGGTATGCAGCCGAAGTGCTCCTTGCCGAACGGGAAGGCGAAACCGCCGGTTTTGCCCTGTTCTTTCACAATTTTTCCACCTTTGTAGGAAAACCCGGGCTGTACCTGGAAGATATTTATGTCAGGGAAAGGTTCCGGGGCCAGGGCATCGGCAAAGCCCTGATGATGGAGCTGGTGCGCATTGCCCGGCAGCGTGACTGCGGACGGATTGAATGGGCAGTTCTGCACTGGAATCCTGCCCGTAATTTCTATGAAAAACTGGGCGCCGTGCCCATGAGCGACTGGGTGGTTTACCGGCTGACGGAAGAGAAAATTGAAAAATTGTTGTAAAGTTCGGAAATGACCGTCTGGCACCGCTGACTGAAATAACCATGATCCGGGAACCTGTTCCGGTATTTTTTTTTTGCGGAACCTGTGACCGGTTCATGAAAACAAAAAACACATTTCATCCGAAAAGTCTCTGCGGGCTCCACATTCGCCATGCTACGGCGGACAGGTTTGTGAGAAATCAGCAAATAGTCACGCAAACCTCCGGAATATTCATTCTTTTTTTTCATTACCTTAATCCCTGTTTTTTCACAACATACCCACCCTTCACCGAAAAAAAATGGAACAAAAAGACTATATCCTGAGGGAAATAGAGAAAATCCACCTGGTTTTGCTGGCCATACTGGACCGGATCCTGCAGCATGATACCAACGCTGCCATCACCATGCAAAGACAATTCAGAGACAGTGTAGAATTGCTGAAGGAAGAGAGCGGATTTGATCTGTATTCCTTTGTAAAAATGAGTGAAACAGCCTCGAAAGAATACCTGGAAAGTTTTACGGGTTTTAATACGGATAATATAGAACAACTTGCCGACATACTTGGTGAAGCAGGATCCAGACTGCCGGTGGCCGACGGAACCATTTACATGGAAAAGGCATTGATGCTGTACCGGTTATGCACATTATCGGATAAAACCTTTTCCCCCGTACGGGAAAACAAAATAAACCGGCTGAGAAATATCCTTTCCATCTGACCGTGCATTCCCTGTTCTTCAACAGGAAAATATTTTTTGAAATCATTACCTTTATGCCATGACATCAAACCCTAAACCATCAATAACCTATGAGAAAGTATTTTTTTATATTCGCCGCTTTACTGCTGTTTATGAACGCCTGTAAACAGGAAGAGATCAATCCCTTCTTCCAGGAATGGGATACTCCTTTCGGTGTGCCTCCCTTTGACAAGATAAAGGTGGAGCATTACATGCCTGCCTACCTGGCCGCTATGGAAGAGCACAACAAGGAGATCGAAGCCATTATCAACAACCCGGAAGAACCGGGGTTCGAGAACACGATTGTAGCCCTCGACCTGTCGGGGCAGATGCTCGACAAGGTGAGAAGCACCTTCTCTCCTATCAATTCAGCCAACACCAATCCGGAAATGCAGGCTGTGAACAGGGAAAGCTCGCCCCTGCTGACAAAACATTACAACAACATCAGTCTGAACCCCGAACTGTTCAACCGGGTTAAAAAGGTATGGGAAAAACGGAACGAACTGGATCTGACCGCCCCCCAGATGACCCTGCTGGAATTAACCTACCAGAATTTTGTCCGCAACGGGGCAAACCTTCCCGAGGAGCAAAAGGCCGAATTAAGGCAGATCAACGAACGCCTTTCGGAACTGAGTGTAAAGTTCGGCGATAATCTCCTGGCTGAGACCAACAATTTCAAGCTGGTGATCGAGAAGGAAGAAGACCTGGCCGGATTGCCCGACAACGTAATCAGCGCGGCAGCCGAAACCGCCGCTGCCGAAGGGCTGGAAGGCAAATGGGTATTCACCGTGCAGAAACCCAGTATGATCCCCTTCCTGCAGTATTCCGAAAAAAGAGACCTGCGGGAGAAGCTGTACCGGGGATATTTCATGCGCTGTAACAACGATAATGAATACGACAACAAGGAAATTGTAAAGGAGATCATCAACCTGCGCGTGAAACGTGCCCGGATGCTGGGGTATGCCACCCACGCTAATTATGTGCTGGAAAGAAACATGTCCAAAAACCCGGAAACCGTCTTCCACTTCATGGAACAGGTATGGGACGCCGCCCTTCCGGTAGCCAGAGAAGAAGCCCGGGCCCAGCAGGAACTGATCGACCGGGAAGGAGGCGATTTTGAGCTGGCATCCTGGGACTGGTGGTATTACACGGAAAAGCTCAAAAAGGAAAAATTCAACCTGGACGATGAGATGGTCCGCCCCTACCTGGTAATGGAAAATGCCCAGCAGGGTATGTTCGACGTGGCTACCAAATTGTACGGTATCACATTTAAAAAACGCACCGACATTCCCTCCTATCATGAAGAAGCCGAAGTGTTCGAGGTAACCGATAAAGACGGATCGCACCTGGGTCTTCTGTACACCGACTGGCATCCCCGTCCCGGGAAACGGGTAGGTGCATGGACCACAGGATTTCGCAGAGCCCATTACCGCGACGGGAAAAAGATCACTCCCATTGTATCGGTGGTGGGTAATTTCTCCCGGCCCACCGGCGACAAGCCCGCCCTGCTCACCTTCGAGGAAGTGGAAACCATGTTTCATGAGTTCGGACATGCCCTGCATTCCCTCTTCAACGATGTGCCCTATCCCGGACTGGGAAGCGTTCCCCGTGATTTTGTGGAACTACCCAGCCAGATCATGGAACACTGGGTTACCGAACCCGAAGTGCTGGAAATGTACGCCCACCACTATGAAACGGGTGAGGTGATCCCCACTGAACTGGTAGAAAAGATCAGGGAAGCCGGTAACTTCAACCAGGGATTTGCTACCGTGGAATACATGGCTGCAGCCATTCTGGATATGGAATACCATACCCTGACGGAACCCTCACTGGAAGATGTGCTGGCCTTTGAAAAAAAGACCATGGACGAATGGGGGCTGATCGATGAAATCCTCCCAAGGTACCGCACAACGTATTTCAGCCACATCATCGGCGGTTATTCCGCAGGATATTACTCATACAGCTGGTCGGAACAGCTCGATGCCGATGCCTTTGAGGCGTTCAAAGAAACCGGCGATATTTTCAACCAGGAAGTAGCCGCCCGCTTCCGTGAACATGTGCTCTCGAAAGGGCGCTCGGAAGACCCGGCTCAGCTGTACAGGAACTTCCGGGGAAAAGATCCAAGCATCGAAGCCCTTCTCCGCAACAGAGGATTTATTGATTAAAACCACCCTGCCTAACCCTGAACCTCGAAGGGGAGATCCCCGCACGAAATGTGCGGGGATCTTTTTTCAGTAGTATCCGACTAAAAAAATAAAGAGGATGGTACTCCCCGGAGGGTTCCCCTTCACGTTGTTATTTTGTTTTAGCGAACAACCTGCAACAGGTATACTTTGTGACTCGCCTTAAAACGAGAATGCCATCAGAACCCGGGTCTGGTGTACCCTGACAGCCCGGCTATTATTGACGGTCATTCAGAAGATAGCCCAAACCAGGAAGGCGTTTTCCGTGGCAGCCCTTGTGAGGATGCATTTGATCAGCATGCCGGATATGAGTGAACTGCTCAAAAGTACGAACCGTGGCTACCGGATCGCCGGGGGATCACCGGATGGCGCCCTGCAAGTGGCCTTGTTTTCCACCAACATGGGGGGAGGTAGGTCGTTTTGAAAAACAAAAAACCAATGCCCTGTTTATGGGCTATACAGAAGAAAAATGATCGACTTGAGATTTTAGTCGGATAACAGTGTTTCGTAGTTAATACTGCCGTCCCTGCATAACTCATAGCATTTCCCGGGATATTTTATTTTCTACTGCCATACTGCCGGCAAACAACCCTTTTGCTGCAAAACTCCACAAAAAAGAAGCCCTCCTGCCGGAGAGCTTCTTTAAAACAGAATTATCCATTTTTCTCTTACCTGAAACTGATCCCGATACCACCGGTATACACCGAATAATCGGCCAAGGTATAGTCGAAATGAAAGGTCAGCAGGGCCAGCTTGAGCCGGAACCCGGCATTCAGCCTGAGCCCGCTGAAATTCTTCACTTCAATATTAACCGGATCTTCCACAATGCTTGCATCGGCCACCTCTACATAGGGATTGCCCGGATTGTCGGTATTCAACCGGGTCAGGGGATAATAACCGTCCATATACAGATTGGCCCGGGTGGAACTGTAGCCCCCGCCTCCGTAAACAGTCAGTACGGCCAGCGATTTCGATGCAATCAGGTTCACAGTCCAGGCACTCATATCCAGACCGATCATCTGATCGTCGAAATCGGCATCGGTATAGGAGGTCAGATTCACCGGCACCCCGTATGCCGAGGGCTGAAAATTCACATCGGCCAGGGAAGTCAGCTCGGTATAGGCCCCGAACAGGGAAAGCTCAAAGGGGATCAGGGCAGATCCGGGAAACCACTGAATGATACTGTGTTTCAATCCAACCCCCCAAATGCCGATCGAGCCGGCATCGAAAATATTCAGCCGGGGCAGGTAACGCACGGTAACATCGGTCCCCTTCACCAGTCCCAGTCCGAACTGTACCATGGGCATCGGCAGCACCCCCACTCCGGTGCCTCCGGGAGTATTGAAAGTGGCCAGGGGATACTCCGTTCCTCCGAACTCTTCCACATAGCTCAACTCAGGCCCCTCTCCTTTCGGACCGGCAATGGTGGGAGCCATGTTGTCGGCCTGATCGGTCAGTTGCAGCCCCCCGGTGAAGTTCAGAGCGCCGACGTCGAAATATTTGGCGGCATCGGGCACCACTGTGGTATTCACCGTGATGGTCAGATCGAAACCGCCCAGCTTATGCGGTTTGGCCGTGTTGTACCATCCGCCGTTCAGGCTGGCTCCCAGGGAATTGGCCCAGGGTGTCACGTATTCCTTTAGCATAAGTTCACCGTTTTCCAGCCCGCCCTTGATAAAATCCACCTGGTTAAGCTGGGCCATTCCCACCTGGCAGAACAGCATGCCGGCAAAAGCCAGGGCCGTGATCCTTCTGAAGCTGTTTTTTGTTTTCATATTCAGCTGTTTAAGCGTTTTTCTTAAAAAAAATACTAACCCGAAGATAGAAGAAATTCATAAAAATTAAAATTCCGAACCATTCCTTATACGGAAGAACAGGGAATATAGTTATGGTTTGCGGGTCATGCCGGGGAAAAGCACCTGCCTTCCGGGCCGGACCAACAAATTTCCCCGTTTTCTTTCACTATATTACCGGAAGCCGTATTTTTACCCTCTGAAGGAGGCCGATGTATGATCAAACCCAATGTACCCCTGGCGGAGCGCATGCGTCCCCAAACCCTGGATGACTATGTAGGGCAGGAGCACCTGGTGGGACCGGGAGCGGTACTTCGCCGCTTTATCGAATCGGGGAACATTCCCTCCATGCTCTTCTGGGGACCGCCCGGAGTGGGTAAGACCACCCTGGCCCGGGTGATCGCCCGCCGGCACGAGAGACCATTTTACACCCTCAGCGCCGTACACTCCGGAGTGAAGGATGTAAGGGAAACCATTGAAAAGGCAAAGAAACAACAGTTTTTCGACCGGCCCAATGCTATTCTGTTCATCGATGAGATCCACCGCTTCAACAAATCGCAGCAGGATTCTCTCCTGGGATCGGTGGAACAGGGCGTGATCACCCTGATCGGCGCCACTACCGAAAATCCGTCGTTCGAGGTCATCTCCCCTCTCCTCTCGCGGTGCCAGACATACATCATGAAACCCCTGGAAAAGGAGCACCTGCTGCTTTTGTTAAACAGGGCACTGAAGGAAGATACGGTATTGAAGGAACTCGACGTTGTGGTGGAGGAAGACGAAGCCCTGCTGCGGTATTCGGGGGGAGATGCCCGTAAGCTGTTCAACGCCCTGGAAATCACTGTAACCGCTCTGCTGGGAGAAGGGAAAAACAAAAAAAAGGTGGTGATCACCAACGAAGCCGTACTGGAAAAGGTGCAGGAAAACCTGGCCCTTTACGACAAAGGAGGCGAACAGCACTACGATATCATTTCGGCTTTCATCAAATCGGTTCGGGGGAGTGATCCCAATGCGGCGGTATACTGGCTGGCACGAATGGTGGAAGGAGGGGAAGATCCCAAATTCATTGCCCGCCGACTTGTGATCCTGGCGGCCGAAGACATCGGCCTGGCTAATCCCAACGCCCTGCTCATGGCCAATGCCGCCTTCGATGCTATCCACAAAATCGGCTGGCCCGAATCGAGGATCATTCTGTCTGAGGCCACCATCTACCTGGCTACCTCTCCCAAAAGCAATGCGGCGTATATGGCCATCGAAAATGCCCAGTCGCTGGTCAGAAAAACGGGCGACCTGCCGGTGCCGCTGAATATCAGAAACGCACCCACCGGCCTGATGAAAGAGCTGGGATACGGAAAAGATTACAAATATGCACACAGCTACGAAGGCAACTTCAGCCCGGAGGAGTTCCTGCCGCCGGAAATCAGGGGAAGGATCCTTTACGATCCACAGGACAATATCCGCGAAAAAGAACTGCGTGAACGACTGAGAAAATGGTGGAAAGATTTGTACGGATATTAAACTTCGGCCGGCCCCCGGAAAGAATAGCCTATGAATCCCCTGAAGCATCCCAATATACCCAGACTGTATGTGATCAAGATCGTCAAATGGTTCATGCTGGTGATGCCCATTATTGTGCTTTTCTACCAGGACAACGGCCTCAGCATGGAACAGGTATTCATTGTGCAGGCGGTTTTTTCGGTATCCATTGTTTTGCTGGAGATCCCCTCGGGTTACCTGGCGGATGTCTGGGGCAGAAAATTCACACTCGTCACGGGCAGTGTACTGGGACTGGCCGGTTATCTGGTATACTGCTTCTCATACAATTTCCGGGGATTCATTATGGCCGAGATCACTCTGGGGATCGGACAAAGCCTGATCAGCGGAGCCGATTCGGCTATCCTGTACGATTCCCTCATGGAACAAAAACGCCAGGAAGAATATGCCCTGTACGAAGGAAGGGTCATCTCCCTGGGTAATTTTGCCGAATCGGTGGCCGGTGTAACGGGAGGACTTCTGGCAGGAATCAGTCTGCGCACCCCGTTCTATTTTCAGGCAGCCGTTGCCTTTCTGGCCATCCCGGCCGCCCTCACCCTCACCGAGCCGGAACGTCATTTCCTCCTGGTTAAAAAAGGATTCAGACATATCCTGAGCATATTTAAAAATGCCCTGTGGGATGACCCCATGCTGCGATGGACCATTTTGTTTTCCGCCATCGCCGGAGCTTCCACCCTGAGCATGGCCTGGTTCGTACAGCCGTTTTTCAAGGCTGTGGATATCCCCGTCCCCCTGTTCGGGGTACTGTGGACCGTTCTGAACCTGAGCGTGGGTCTGGCGGCCCTGTATTCCTACCGTTTTTCCAGGCAACTTGGAACCTCCCGCACCCTCACGCTGTTCTCTGTGGGATTACCGCTGGGCTTTGTACTAACCGGACTTTTCCCGGTAATCTGGTCGCTGTCGGTTTTGCTGGTTTTTTACCTTATCCGCGGGATCGCCACCCCGGTTTTGAAGGAATGCATCAACCGGTTCACCGGGTCGGATGTCAGAGCCACCGTGCTGTCTGTCAGAAATTTCGTAATCCGCCTGCTTTTTACCGTACTGGGTCCCTTCTTCGGATGGCTTTCCGATCATCTTTCACTGCAGCATGCCCTGGTGACAGCCGGGATCATCTTTTTCGCCGGCCTCACCCTCAGCCGTATCTTCTATCTCAAACAACTCTCTCAACAAAAAATCCCGGAATAAACAC
>DQWH01000075.1 GCA_011042635.1 Bacteroidota bacterium
ACGGATATTGACCGGGAATGCCTTCACCAGGTATTCCTTCTTCTCCCGGTTGTAGAGGGTGCCGGCACCGAAGAACAGGCAGAGGGGCGCATCCACCGAGGGCTGTTCCCTGCCGTCCCAGGTAATCAGCAGCCTGGCACGTTCCAGATCCCCGGCATACTCCAGCGGGATGGTCAGTTTGATGGCACGGAGCCTGGACACGGGAGCACTGATATCGGCCAGCATAATGTTTTTCCTGTTGAGTTTTACACTGCCCCTCAGGGTTCTGATGTCCCGGGGGGCAATGTCTGTACCGGCCCTGCCAAGAAGTTCCAGTACATCCCTGTCAGGGATCTGACTGAGGTCCCAGCTACTCAAAGGATGGGACAGTTCCCTGCCTTCGGGAAACAGGTGGTAGATATAGTAGCCCGTTCCATACCTTGTTCTTGAATAAGCGATCTGCAGGGATTTCACAAAAGGCATCGGGGTCCATATCAGGTCGGCTCCCTTGGTGGTGGCCCAGGTAAAGTTCAGGGGTTCGGGAAAAGGTTCAGGGGGGATAAACTCACTTTTCGGGATGGTGGTTTTGGCATTCACCGGATCGAGGGTGCCGGTCTCCTTTACCAGGTTGTCCTTCCCGTCGATCACAAAATGCCAGGGGCTGCCATGCCAGTGGTTTGCCCTGAAGAAATAGAGCACCCCCTTTCCTTTCACATCGAGGGTAACATTCCAGTCCTCCTCCTTCGCAAAGAGGAAATGGCTGGCATCCGCTCCCTCATTGAAACCCCGTCTGTCATAAGTGCTCCTCATATTGGCCCTGACGCCCAGTCGTTGCTGTGGCCAGAGTTCCCACATGCGATAGGCATCGGATCCCACAGGCAAGGGGGGAATGGCAGCAGGCTGGGCTGAAACCATTCCTGAGATCATCCATACGGATATCATCAGGGGGATTATACGGATCATTCCGGCCGGCCTGAAGTTTTTCATGATCATCGTTTTATCGTTATCATTAACAGTGAATGCGGGGGAAGGGAAAGGCTCCCATTCCTGGGCCTGAGCGTCCTGGTTTCCGGGACAACACGCCCGGGAGCATCCACATCATTGAACGCATCCGGCGAATCTCCCTGCAGAACATATGCCTGGAGGCTGTCAGGCAGGTCCGGGAGAGATAAACGGCAACCTGCTTCCTGGTCGGGATGCCTGTTGACAAGTGAAAGGGTCAGGGTTTTCCTGTCTTCACTGCAGGTGACGATGGCATCCACCACAGGGATGTTTGTATCTCCACCTGGCCCGGGTACCCGGAAGACATCTGAATGCAGGTCACAGGGAATGACGAATGGCTGCAGATAATTGGCATACATGTACATGACATGGTAGGTGGTTCGTTTCACGAGTCCCTCCGGATAGACATAAAGCGGCCCCCGGGTATTGACCACCGGTGCCATACAGGCCATGGCCACGTGGTCTGATTGCCTGAGACAGGCATTCAGGAAGCAGGCAGTGAATATTGCATCGGCCATAGTATAGGTAGAATTCAGGTCGTTCAGGTCACGGGCAGCGATATCCTGCTGTTCCCTGTGAAGCCCGTGGCCCGGGTGGTGCCAGCTGCGCAGGTTCCATTCATCGAATGCAATCCTGATCTTTCCGGCATAGCCGGTTTCCTCAAGGATCCTGATGGTATTCAGTATCCTCCTTTCCGGCATCACCGAAAAGCGCATGCAGGAGAGGTAATCTGAAGGATCGTTCACCTGCTGGAGCCTGTCCCAGTAACCATGGATGGAAATATAATCGAGATAAGGGCCCGCTCTTTGAAGAAGCGGAATAGTCCAGGCGGTATCGGGTAGTGCGGCAGCAAACAGATGGATGGTGGGGTCAACATTCAGCATCAACTTTGCTGATTCCCTGACAAAATCACCCCACTCATCCACCGTTTTCGCACCCAACTCCCAGGCGCCATAATTCTCATTCCCGATGCTCCAGTATTTCACCGCATGCGGTTCCTCAAAGCCATTGGCCCGGCGCATCGCAGCAAATTTCCCCATTTCCCGAAGATTGCAGTACTCCACCCATTCGCTCATTTCTTCGGGTGTGCCTGTTCCTGCATTTGTACAGATATAGGGTTCGGCACCGATCTCCCTGCACCAGCTCACGAATTCATCGGTGCCGAAGGTATTGGGGTCTTCCACATGCCATGCCTTGTCATACACAGGCACCCGAACCGGCCCCACACCGTTCATCCAGTGATAGGACGAAACAAAACAGCCTCCCGGCCACCGTACAACAGGAACCTTTAGTTCCCGGAGGGCAAGAATGACATCTTTCCTGAATCCCCTTTCATCAGAGAGCGGGGAACCGGGTTCGAATATGCCCCCGTATACCTGGCGGTGGAAGTGCTCAATGAACTGCCCGAAGATCATCCTGTCGTACTGCAGCGGGGCTTCATCGAGTCGGATGTCAAGGAAGGCTTTATATTTCTGTGAATAAACCTGTGCCGGCAAACCCGGAAACAACAGGCAAATGCAGACGAGAATGATTTTGTGGTTCATATTCCTGTCAGTTTTGGTTTTCCATCACCTTATCGATCTCTGAGGGCACGGGGCGGATGAGTTTCTGTTTTTCATATTCCCTGGTCAGTTCCTCCACGATCCCAGGGAATTTTCCTGATAGGTCGTATTTTTCTGAAGGATCGACCTCCAGGTGGTAGAGCAATGGAATCTCATGTACTACGGGCAGATCAGGGGTATAGGAATCATGTGTAATAAAATGTGCTTTCCAGGGACCTTTCCTGACCGCATACAATTTGTCATTGATATAATAATAGATAAACTCTCTGGGAGAACCCTGAGCGCCTTTCAGGACTCCCGTGATATCCACCCCATCAAAGGTCCTGTCTCCGGGGATCTTTGCCCCTGAAAGTCCTGCAAACGTAGGGAACAGGTCCATGGCAGCAATGAGGGAAGGAGACACTCCCCCTGCCGGGACAGTACCGGGCCACCAGGCGATGCAGGGCACCCGCATCCCTCCTTCCCAGGTAGAATTCTTTCCTTCCCTCAGCAGGCCGGCTGAACCTCCGTTCTGTCTCCTCTGGAGCCAGGGTCCGTTGTCGCTGATGAACCAGACCAGCGTATTGCGATCAATTCCAAGCTCCTTCAGCTTTTCGAGTATCTTCCCCACACTCCAGTCGATCTCTTCCACCACATCTCCGTAGATCCCGCGTTTGCTTTTTCCCTCAAAATCTTCGGTGGCATACAGGGGAACATGCGGATTGTTATTGGCAAAATACAGGAAGAAAGGCCTGTCCTTGTTCCGGGAAATAAAACGCAGAGCTTCATCTGTATACCTTTTGGTTAAGTAACGCATATCGGGGTTCTCCTCTATCACCGTATCGTTCCTGTACAGGGAGCACCATGGCCTTTTCACGGCCCGTTCTTCTTCTCCGGAAGGATTAAGCCTGTCGGTGGCAATGGATGGCACCCGGCGGACTCCGTTCTGATGATGATCAATCCCAAACCAGTAGTCGAAACCCTGCTTACCGGGAAGGAACTCCGGCTGGTGACCCAGGTGCCATTTCCCGATCAGGCCCGTGGCATAACCTTTCTCCTTCAGCATTTCCGCGATGGTGATCTCGGAGGCAGGCAACCCGCCAATGGAGTTCTGAAGAAATACTACTCCCCTGTTCCCGACCGGATCAGTGGTTCCGTAAACACCGGTCCTGATGGCCAGCCGCCCGGTGAGCAGGGCAGCCCTGCTCGGGGAACATACGGCTGCCCCCACATAGAACTGGGTAAACCTCATCCCCTCATCAGCCATGTTGTCAATGTTGGGGGTCATGATGGTGGGATGACCGTAGCACCCCAGGTCACCATATCCCAGGTCATCCACAAAGATGATGATGAAACTGGGGTGTCTGTCCTGGCTGCTGCACTGCAGGGCAGGTGCCATAAACAGGGGAAGGGCAAACATGCATGAACTTTCTATTGGTCTCATATTACCTGTTTCATTGATTCATTGAATCTGCATCATTTTACCGGTAAGGGAAGGGACCTGCATACGCGGGTTTCTGCTAAAAAAGGGTTCAATCATGAATTCTTCCCCATCGCAAGAGCAGGTCAGGACCACAGTATGAGGGGTTTCGAGATACCTCAGGAACAATTGCATCTTTCCTTCGGGAGTCCGGCGAAAAGCCCCGGCCACCCTGTGCGGGGGAGCAGGCCCGCGGATGGTTTCGCGGCCGGGAAAGAGAAAGCTACCATCCATCATGGTCTCTCCCTTCAACCAGAAATCAGCACCAAAACGCAAGCTGAATTCTTCATCTGCTGCCTGCGTTTTCACCAGCAGGGTATCACCATTCAAACCGAATGAAAGTGTTTTGATCCCGACACTGTCCGAATTGAAGCTGAAAGACCTTCCCACATACTTGTTCATTAAATCAGGGTCTCCTGCTGAAGGAGGGACCGGGAGATCAAGGGAGGCCATTTTTTCCCGGAGCCTGTCATAAGCGGCAGGATCAGGAGGAAGTGGTTCAGGGTGCATGACAGGCAGGAGGTATTCCCATACCAGGTTCAGCTCATCTCTCATCCCTCCGTATTGTCCCCCGATGGTTTCCGATGTAATGACCACCACCGCGTCCTGGTCGGGCATCACCACAATGAACTGGCCGTTTGCCCCGTCGGCCCTGAAGGCATTGTGCCGGCACTGCCAGAACTGGTAGCCGTATCCCTGAAGCCAGTCGCTGGAATCTTTCACTGCCTGCGGCAGTTCCGGCCGCTGCTGTATTTTTTTCGAACCGGCCTCATGGATCCATCCTGCCGGAACTACCTGTTTCCCCTGCCATTCCCCTTCCCGGAGCAACATCTGTCCGAACCTGGCCATATCCCCCGATTTCAGCCTTAGTCCCCATCCGCCTGTATTGATCCCCTGCGGATCGGTTTCCCAGTCCCATCCTTCGATACCCAGTGGCTCAAACAACCTCCTCCCGAGGTAATCAGACAGTTTCTCTCCCGTGGCTTCCTGGACGATGGCAGAAAGCATATGGGAACACAACGAGCTGTACCGGAATACGGTTCCAGGTTCATACTTAATGGGAGTTTGCCAGAAAACCTTTACCCAGTCTGGTTCTGAGGCAATGGTCCCGTGGATGGGATCCTGGCCGGCCGACATGGTAAGCAGGTCTTCCACTGTCAGCATCGACTGGTATTCAGTGAGTGTATCGGGCAGTTCATCCTTAAAGAATGAGACCACCGGATCATCCACACTGAGCTTTCCCTCTGAGACTGCCAGACCTACTGCGGTTGAGGTAAAGCTTTTTGTAGCTGAGTAAAGGGTATTCCTCAGATCAGCGGTGTAAGGAGCCCAGTATGCCTCGGCGATCACCCTGCCATGCCTCAGGAACAGGAAACTGTGGAATTCTCCCTGGCAGTCATCTGCTGCCTTGAGAAAATCAATGATCCCCTGAGAAGACACTCCTTCCGTTTCCGGAAGTGAATCCAGCAACGGTTCGCCTGCAGGATTTTGCCCACATCCTGTGAAAAGAAAGGCAAGGATGAAAAGGATGGGGATTTTGGGGACATCCTTCATGGCTGCTTATTTATTTTAATTATGAAAACTTGCCGTGACGAATTCAAGCACGGTGGGAAGTGCGGAACGCCAGAGCTCCCAGGTATGTGCCCCGTCACGGATACGGAATTCATGGGGGATCTCCAGTTTCCTCATCTCGATATGGATCAGGCAGTTCCCCACATACACCTGTTCGAGGGCATCATCATCTCCACACTCGATGTACCAGCGGATGGCATTTTTTCGATCCCCAGGGATCTTTTTCATAAGTTCGGGTATGCTGTAATTGTTGAAGTATTCCACTATCTGCTCTTCTGTTACGTTCTTATACCGCTGTGGCAGCCGTTCCTTTGCTTCATCGAGGGTAAGGGGAAAAGTGGCTGCACTCAGGGGACAGGCTGCCGAAAACATTTCAGGATGCCTGAGAGCATACAGAAAGGTGCCGCGCCCTCCCATGGACAAACCTGCAATGGCCCTGTACCTTCTTCCCTTCCTGATGCGGTAGGTACTTTCAATATACGGAATGAATTCCTTGAAGAAATAATCTTCGTAGAGCCATTCTCCCGTGGGATCGTTCGTATAGCCCCTTTTTGGCCCACTTGCCTCCGGCATCACGATGATCATGGGAGTGGCCTTTCCGCTGTTGATCGCATCGTCGGCCTGGTTCAGCACATTGCCGTTCTGCACCCAGACAATCTGGTTCCCTCCCCCGCCATGTAAAAGGTAGAGTACCGGATAGCTTCGTTGTGAGGTCTCATAGTCGGGAGGAAGGTAGATGGCATACTTTTTTGTGGTTTTCAGGATCTTACTCTCAAGGGAAAGGTTATCGAATACTTTTCCCTGCTGTGCCTGAAGGCTGACTACCAGGAGGCAGGAAACAGATAACGTGTATATTTTTTTCATTTTCATTGGTTTTATATGGTCCGGGAATACAACTTTTATCATTCTTTATCATTTTTCACGGAAAATTGATGAACTCGAGCACTTCGGGGAGGGCCCTGCGCCAGACCTCCCAGGTATGGCCGCCATCTGTGATCCTGAACTCATGGGGAACTTCCAGCTTTCTCATGGTAAGGTGTATCAGGCAATTGCCCTCATACACATTCTCAATATGGTCATCGTCCCCACAGGTAATGTACCACCGCACTGCCGCTTTCCTGTTCTCAGGGATCTGTTTGATCAACTCAAGAACGCTGTATTTCTGATACCATTCCCTGATCTGTTCGTCACTCAGACCGGTATCCCAGCGTTTCAGGTATTCTTTTGCTGTTTCCGGGCTGAGGGGACCGGTTGCCGCACTGAGAGAACAGGCTGCCTTAAACATCTCGGGATAGTGCAGGGCAAAAATAAAGGTACCATTCCCCCCCATGGAAAGGCCGGCAACGGACCTGTTCATTTTACCAGGCCTGACACGGTATGTTTTTTCAATAAAAGGAATAAATTCCTCAAAGAAATAATCCTCGTACAGCCATGTCCCTGCCGGATTGTTTGCATAACCCCTGTCTGGACCACTGGCATCGGGCATCGCGATGATAAGGGGTTTCGTGATCCCATCACGGATGGCTTTGTCGGTGATGTGCTTCACCTCTCCCCGCTGTACCCATTCGGTCTGGTCACCACCTGCACCGTGAAGCAGGTACAGAACAGGATAACTTCGTTCGGAGGTTTCATAATCAGGAGGCAGGTAGATGGCATACTTTTTTGTGGTTTTCAGTATCCTGCTTTCCAGAGAAAGATGATCGTATACAGTTCCCTCCTGAGCCGGGGACTGTGTGCCAAGCGTGATCAAACCGAGTAACAGGAGAAATTTTTTCATAGTATTTTTTTTGTTCGTTTACAGTTGCGAAAAGGAAATAAATGCAAGAACCCTTGGGAATGCTGCGCGCCAGAACAGCCAGTTGTGTTCTCCGTCACTGACCCTGAACTCGTGGGGAATCCCCGCTTTTCGCATAGCAATGTGAACCAGGCAATCTCCCTCATATACCTGTTTCAGGGGATCATCATCACCGGTTTCAATATACCACCTGACCGCATTTTTTTTATTCTCGGGTATCTGATTTATGAGCCCGATGATGTTGTATTTTTCATAATAGGCCTGGTACTCTTTCTCTGAAAGGTCAGGGAACCTCTGTTTTATCTCAATTTTTGCGATTTCAGGTGTACGGAAGGGAATGCCGGGACTGAGCGGGCAACAAACTGAAAACATTTCCGGATGATGCAGGGCATAAGTCAGGGAAGCTTTGCCACCGCCCGATAAACCGGCTATATACCGGTATCTCCTGCCGGTCCTTATCCTGTAAGTCTTCTCAATATAGGGTATGAATTCCTCGAAAAAGAAATCCTCGAACCTCCATTCCCCTTTGGGATCATTCCACCAGCCCCTGACAGGGCTGCTGGCATCAGGCATTACGATCAACATGGGAAGGGCTTTCCCCGAGTTGATGTATTCGTCGGCTATTTGTTTTACATTCCCATTCTGGATCCAGGTGGTCTGGTTACCCCCTCCTCCATGAAGAAGGTATAGGACCGGATAGCTCCGCCCGGATGTCTGATAGTCCGGGGGAAGATAAACAGCATATTTCTTCTTGGTCTTCAGTATCTTACTTTCCATGCTCAGGTTGTCGTAAACCTGTCCCTGCTGAGGATACAGGGCAACAAAGGTTCCCAAGAGAAAGAAGATGGACATTGCTTTTCTTTTCATGGTCATTTGGCTAACCGTTTTATGAATTTGACAATATAAGAACTGTTTTTTTCAGCAATTTCAAAAAATACATGCCTGCCTCCAGCAGGCTGATATCGAGTTCTACTGTATTGCCGATTGCCTGGCGTAACAAAAGGACTCCTGTCATGGAATATACTTCTGCCACAGCTACACCATTCAATATCATACCTGTATTAATGATCCTATCTGATGGCGGATTGCGATAGATCCCGAACCTGTGCTGTTCTGTTTCCGTCACTGAGACAGGATTTCCGGTGATCAGGTCAAAATAAACCATTACCTGCCTGAACGGGATATCGAACTGATAATTTAGTTCAAATGGCACGCCCGTACCCTGAATGTTGGTCCTCAACAGAGTATACTTGAGGCACTTGTCTTTTGTTTTAGGGGCATCCAGCAATTCGGCTGAATGAAAGTTCATTTGGGTTGCTGTCTGGTACTGATTGGTCTGCGGACAGGGAAAAATAACAATCATTTTGTTGAGGCCCATACAATCCGTGTTATCTATCCTCAGGCTATTGACGACATGACAGGTATCCAGGGCAAGAAGACCGCTGTTCCCGTTGATCAGACAGGAAAAAAGGAAAGGGAAAAGGATCCCCTGAAGGAACCTGTTTGGTTTTGGACACTCAGGCATGGTATACCGGTATATTCTTCACATTTCTGTTCCTTCCGAAGTCATACAATCTGGAGCCGAACCAGGACATCGCTTCCGGCATCGGGTGATGATAATTCCCGAAAGGATCCTGCAGTCCGCTGTGCTGGCGCTGTGGTTTCCATTGTTCCCAGGCGTCCATCCATCCGCACCAGTTCCAGCCAATAAAATCGTGCCTGGGAAAAGCCCTGGTGGCAAAATCGATAAAACGGTTCGCCCGGGTAGGTGTATCCGGACAGACCGCACCGATGGGATTGGGCATTTCCTTATAAGGTACACTGAAGCTTGAATCTGCATGGAACAATGGCTTGCCCGACATCTCCGACCACCTGTCGATCAGGCGTACCTGTTCATCGTAGTCTCCGTAAAACTGGTAGGTAACCACATCCGAATAACCGGTCATCAGGGAAACCACCTCATCAGGAGGAGGGGTCTGGGCATTGATGATGTCCCCGAAGATGAGGTGATTGCTGTCATATTTCCTGATCGTAGCATAGGCCACTTTGTAGTACTGTTGCAAAATATCGAGCAGGAATGCCATGTTGTCTTCGCCATCACCTATCTCCCGGCTGCTTTTGACCGGGCTCCAGTTCCGGGCCTCCAGCAGCGCATCCCATGAAGTAAACCCTGTATGATAGACGAGGTTGAAGCTTTGGATATTGGTATATTTTTCCTTCATCATGGCCACAAATACCTTTTTCCCGGGCGCCTCCGCCCCCAGGTTCCTCAATACCCTTGGCCAGGTTGGTAATTGGGGGGCAGGCCCACCCCACGGATCCTGTCCGTGGGCAGCAGCATCGTTATCGGTCAGAACGGGACAATCGGTCAGTGTGTATCCTATCAGGAAGGGATCATCCCTCCTGGGTTCCACCATGCGTTTTGCCACCAGGTCACAACGATTTTCAAATGCCTGACCATACACATCAGCAAAATCCCTCACCACGGGTCCCTTCCAATAGGGTATAGTCACGAAGAACAGCCCCTGGATATAGGGTACTGTCAGCGTCCCGTAGTACTCTTTCCTGGCATGGGTGCCGATGGTATTCATCCCGAACACCTTCAGGTCATGCATCACCTTTTCGATGAATGCCTTTTTAAACACAGGATTATTCCTTTCTCCCGCACCGAATTTTTTTGCCCAGAATTCCCTGTTATAGTCCTGCAGCATATAATCCGGATCGGGATGGTTCATGCCAAAGGACAGGAATCCATGGCCACCGGGTGTAACAAACCACCACCTGTCAGCCTTTTCGAGCCTGAAAAAACCGGAAGGTTTAAAGCTGACCGATTCCAATCCCCCATACCGGTCGAGTCTTTCACCCTGCAGCCAACCCGTCAGGGGAACAGCGGCAGCAGCCATCCCGAGGCCCATTGTTTTCACAAAATTCCTTCTTGTATAATAATTCTTTTCTTTCATGATCACTCGATTATCCATGTTTCACTCGTTGTTCTTTTTTGCTCTTCCGGGAGGACGGCGGTTCTTTCCGTCAACACCGGTGAGCTTGTCCCCAAGGTCCTGCCTGTAGCGGTCGGCAATTTCCATCAGTTCTTCCACCACGCCGGGATAAAACTCTTTCACATCGTAATGCTCACCGGGATCTCTTCTCAGATCATACAGACAGTAACCGACTTTCACACGTTTGTCTTCCCCTCCCCTTCCGTTCATACCAGGTTTGCAACCTTCCACATTGATCGAGGTATGCGGAAAGACCAGTTTCCACTGTCCCTTTCTCACCGCTTCCAGGTTAGCCACGGGATCGGCAAACTGGAAGAAATAAACGAACTCATCCCTTGGGTTGGCTCCCTCCACACCGGTCATCAGCGGCAGGATATCCACCCCGTCGATCTTCTTTTCGGGAAGAGGCGCATTCACAATTCCGGCAAGGGTTGGAAACAGGTCAATAGTGGAAGCCGTTTCATTGCAGATGGTACCGGCAGGGATATGTCCGGGCCAGCTCATGATGCAAGGGACCCTTTGCCCCCCTTCCCAGGTGGTCAGCTTCCCTTCTTTCAGGCCACCGGCAGAACCGGCATGGTTGCCGAACTTGAGCCAGGGACCGTTGTCACTTGTGAATATGACCAGGGTGTTGTTCTCCATCCCGTTTTCTTTCAGGGCTTTCATGATCTCCCCCACCGACCAGTCGATCTCCATGACCACATCGCCGTACAAACCCTGCCTGCTCTTCCCCCTGAATCTGTCGGAAACTGCCAGAGGCACATGCGGCATGGGATGGGCCAGGTAAAGGAAGAAAGGATTGCCCTTGTTTTTCCCGATAAACTCCACCGCCTTCATGGTGAAGGTGGCAGTAAGTTCTGCCATTTGCTGCATGGTGTTTATTTCAAAAATCTCATCATTCCCCTCTATCATATGTAGCGGTGGGAATTTGGGATTTTTGCCTGCTGCACTGTCCGCACCGTATGGCCACTGGCCATGGGAATAGGGCAGTCCGTAAAACTCATCGAAGCCCTGCTGCAGGGGAAGGAATTCATAACGGTGACCCACATGCCATTTCCCGAATACTGCTGTGGTATAGCCCCGTGTTTTGAGCATTTCGGCCATCGTCGTCTCATCGGGGTTGATCCCGATATTTGATGCAGGAACAATGAAGCCCCCGATCCCGACCCTGTTCGAATAACAGCCAGTAAGCAAGCCTGCTCTCGAAGCACTGGAAACAGCCTGTGCCACATAGAAATTGGTGAACCTCATCCCGTTCGCCGCCAGCCTGTCAAGATGGGGGGTATCGAAACCCGTTGCACCGAAGCACCCAATATCTCCGTATCCCATATCATCTGTGAGTACAATAACGATATTGGGCAACCTGTCACTTTCCCGGGTTTTCCCTACCGTCCCCTGTGCCCCGGCTGCCTGACCGGCAAGTATCCAGCCGGCAAGGCCGGGTATACTCCACACTGCTTTATGCATATCTTTGCTTTAATTATCCATTTACTCAGTTCATTTCTATGCTTTGACCGGGACCGGTTTTCTTTTTCCCAGGGCATAATCATAAAGCCTTGAACCGAACCTGGCCATTACTTCCGGCATGGGGTGGTGGTAATTCCCGAAAGGATCCTGTAAACCGTTGTGCTGTTGCACAGGCTTCCATGCTTTCCATGCATCCACCCATCCGCACCAGTTCCAGCCGATAAAATCGGGGCGGGAAAAGGCACGTGTGGCAAAATCCAGAAAATAATCGGCCCTGGACTGCTGATCCCGGCATATCCAACCCACAGGATCGGGCATGTTTTCACCGACTACAGTAAAATTGGAATCGGTATTGAATATGGGAAGTCCTGTCAGAGCTGACCAATGATCAAGGAGGGCTTCCTGTTCGATATAAGGACCGTAATACTGGTAGGAGATCATATCGGTATGCCTGGCCACCAGTTGTATAATGTCGTCCGTGGTCCCGGTGTTTGCATTCAGCGGATCACCGAACAACAAATGGTTGGGATCGGCCTGTTTGATCGCCCTGGTGGTGACCCTGTAATATTGTTCATATATCTCAAGCATGAATGCATGGTTATCTTCCGCATCTTCTATTCCCTCTGTTTTTATGTAAGGGCTCCATTCCACTGCCTGAAGCAGTTCGTCCCAGGAATTGAATGCGGTACGGTAGTTTTTATTGAATCCGGCGATGGAAGGATACTTCGCTTTCATCATATCCACGTACCTGAGCTTGCCTGGAGTCTGTGCTCCCCTGTTCCGCAGGGCCCGGGGCCAGGTTGGCCGCTGTTCCTGGGGGGCTCCCCAGGGGACCATTCCATGGGGTTCTGCATCACGATCGGTCAGTATGGGAACATTCGTGAAGGTATAACCGATAAGGAACGGGTCGTTCACTTTTGGCAGGCAGACCCTTTCCGCGATCCCCGTGCATCGTTTGCCAAAGGCATCCGACCACACATCGGGATATCCCTGGACCCCTCTCAAGGTCCAGTAGGCAGTAGGAGCAAAGAAAAGACCCTGAACATAGGGAACAGTAATTTTTCCCAGTGCCTCCTTTTTGCCATGGCAACCGAGTGTATTCATGCCGAAGTATTCCAGGTCTTTAAAGAC
>DQWH01000173.1 GCA_011042635.1 Bacteroidota bacterium
CCCGTTCAGCAGATCGACCTGACCATTCGCACCGCCATAGCGGGGACAGAAGTTACCTCTTTCCGTACCGATGAAGGAAAGGAATACCCCGTGGTGCTGCGTATGCCGGAAGGCGACTCCGTCAGGCTGAGCCACCTCGACCGCATCCATATTACCTCGGTCACAGGCCGGCAGGTGCCCCTGCGACAACTGGCTGCCTGGGAACTGCGCCGGGCTCCGGGGGTGATCAGCCATACCGGTCTGGAGCGATGCGCTACCCTCACGGCCGATATTGAAAAAGGTTATTTCCTCGACCAGGTAATCGACAGCCTGGAAAAAAAACTCGAAGGATTCCGGTGGCCTGCGGGTTATACTTATAAATATACCGGCGAGCTGGAAAGCCGGGAAGAGAGCTTTGCCGGCGTAGCCCGGGCCAGTTTGCTGGCCGTTCTGGCCATCCTGGCCATTCTGGTGCTGCAGTTCCGTTCCTTTACCCGTCCGTTCATCATTTTCACCGCCCTGCCTCTGGCCTTTATCGGTGCCTGCCTGGGTCTTTACCTTACCGGGAACAGCTTTTCCTTCACCGCCGCGATCGGTTTTATCAGTCTGATCGGGATTGTGGTGAACAACAGCATATTGCTGGTAGATTACACCACCTTGCTGACCGGCGAAGGAAAAGGACTGAAAGAAGCCATCATGGAAGCCGGAGAGACCCGTTTCCGTCCCATTGTATTGACCACCCTCACCACGGTGGGAGGGCTGCTGCCGCTTACCCTGCGGGGAGGCACCCTGTGGGCACCCATGGGATGGACCATTATCGGCGGACTGCTGGTGTCTACCTTCCTTACCCTGATCGTGGTGCCGGCGCTTTACCTGCTTTTTACCCGGTTTGGCCGCCAGGTGGAGTCGATTACCACCGGATGAGAAAGGAAAAGGCATACGGCTGTCATTTCCATTCCAATTTATTCTTTTTGAAGTTTTATGAAAAGCAAGGATGCATGAACAGGATGATCAAACCCCTGTTGTTGTTCCTCATTGCATTCAATGCTGCCGTAACCAGGGCCGGTGAGCCTGTGGAAGCGCCGGCGGGAGAGGTTATGAAACAGGTGATCGACCGCATCAACCGCTCCGATGCCCTGGAGCTGTACATGCAGCCGGCTTTCCGGAGTGAAAAGGGAATGGAAACCCGGGAAGGCTTTCTGCGAATGCACTTGCTGACATGGCGAAGCCATCGTCAGGGTTACGGGTTATCAATGGGTAAGTAACATAAAAAGGCCCTATCCGAATTTTTTTCGACCCACCGCCTTACCAACTCACCGCCTACCAGTTTCTGATTTATCCAAAAACAACAGAGCAGGAGAGGGCAATTTTTTATTATCTGTTCGTATCTGTGGATTAAGATTGTATCTACAGCAAAATTTCCAGACAATAAGAAAATAATAACAAAACTTTACATAAGTAAAATTTATTAATTTACTAATGTAAATTTACAAATGTGAGATACGCAAATTCAAATTCATATTATATCAAAGTAAAACCGTCCCCATAAACCCATGTTACAAATGTAGTACACTGTGCATATAATACTGTATACCAGTATATAATACCAACTATTTAAAAAAATAATGTAAATAAAAACCTGTCCATGCCTTCCTCTGCAGTTAAAATATCCGATAAATACATCACAAACTACAATACGCCAGGCATATATGAATTATATTTAAATTATTCGTTAAGTTTACTCTACTTAAACACGTTATTCCATATTATGGCATAGTAAAATGCCAGTAAATAAAGATAATGATCATTAGCCAGGTGGGAATGGAAGCTAAGAATGAAGCAGGCTCCGGCATTCAGCCATGTTACAAATGTGAATTAATAAATTTTGTTTAAATGTTACACATGTAAATGTAAAAAGTATTACATTTGTAAACACGGAAAAACCATGCAAAACCGGTTACAGAAAATACTGGAAGACAAAAACCTGAATCCGACCGGACTTGCCCGGTTGATCGGAGTGCAGCCTTCTACTATATCCCATATCCTTTCCGGAAGGAACAAGCCGGGTTTCGATTTTCTGCACGCCCTGTTGAAGGCTTTTCCCGATATCAGCGCCACCTGGCTGATTACCGGACAGGGACCCGTTTACACAAGTCAAATAAGCGCTTCTGAGGCGACAAATGTCATAAAGAAGGAAGAACCCCGGCTGTTTGGAGAAAGTGCCTCAGAAACGCTGAAAAAGCCTGAAAATGGGGTGGAAAGTTCTCCGTTGCCTTCGTATGGAAAGGAAAAGGGTCCGGGGAGGAAGGTGAAGCGGATTGTGCTGTATTACGATGATCATTCCTATGAGGAGTTTTTTCCTGAGTAGGCCGGTGCTTTTCTTATTTTTTTTCAATTTTTATTCACAGACGGCATGATGACCCTGGAATGTTCTGTATATTTGTTTCGCCGGCTCCACTCCCGGCGCACGAAGCATGAAAAAACGCATCGACGATCTGGAAGTAATCGAAAACCGCAGGGTGAACGGGGAATATTTCGTCCTGGTGCTTTCTCCCGGAAAGGATCTCCCGGGGTTTCTTCCGGGTAATTTTGCGGAATTCCGGATCGACGGGTCGCCGGATACGTTTTTGCGGCGGCCGCTGTCCATATACGATGTGGACCCGGATACGGGAAACCTGCATTTCCTGATCCGCCGGGTGGGAAAAGGAACCCGCCGGCTGGCCGGAGCGCGTCCGGGTGACTGCCTGAACCTGATCTATCCCCTGGGAAATTCTTTTTCCATGCCACCTGGCCGGAAGGTGCTTCTGGTGGGTGGAGGTGTGGGGGTGGCGCCTTTGTTGTACCTGGGCAGGGTGTTGTGCCGGGAAGGATACAGCCCGGAATTTTTGCTGGGCTACCGTACGCGTTCGCTGATCGTCGACCGGCAACGTTTTGAGGCATACGGCCCGGTGCATCTAACTACCGACGACGGGTCGGAAGGGGTGGAGGGACCGGTCACCGGCCATCCGCTGTGGAAAGCTTCCGGATTTGATTACTGTATGATCTATACCTGCGGCCCGGAGGTGATGATGAAAGCCGTGGCAGACCTGGCCAGGGAAAAGGAGGTGCCCTGTGAGGCTTCGCTGGAGAATACCATGGCCTGTGGTTTCGGGGCCTGCCTGTGCTGCGTGCAGAAAACCCGCAAGGGAAACCGTCTGGTGTGTACCGACGGACCGGTTTTTAATACGGAGGACCTGGTATGGTGAACATGAAGGTCGATATTGCCGGTATGGAATGGAAAAACCCGGTGTCGGGGGCTTCGGGATGCTTCGGGTTCGGAACGGAATTCGACGATTTTATCGATGTGAACCGCCTGGGGGCGGTGTTCGTGAAAGGGACCACCGGAGCTCCGCGTGAGGGCAACCCCTATCCCCGCATGGCCGAAACGCCTTCGGGGATGCTGAATTCAGTGGGCTTGCAGAACCCGGGGGTGGATCATTTTATCAAAGAGATCTATCCCCGTATCAGCCGGTACGATACGCATATCATCGTGAATGTGAACGGCTCAACGGTGGAAGAGTATGTGGAGGTGGCGGAGAAGATCAATGAACTGGAAAAAGTGCCGGCTGTCGAGCTGAATATATCCTGTCCCAATGTGAAGCAGGGGGGCATGGTGTTCGGTACCCACTGTCCTTCGGCTATTGCGGTGACGGAAGCCGTGCGGAGGGTATATCATAAAGTGCTGATCGTGAAGCTGTCGCCCAATGTTACTTCGATTGTTGAATTTGCCCGGGCGGTGGAAGGGGCGGGGGCCGATGCCATTTCACTGATCAATACCCTGCTGGGGATGGCGGTGGATGCAGAAAAATGCCGTCCGGTGCTGTCGACCGTTACGGGCGGGTTGTCCGGTCCGGCTATCAAGCCCGTGGCCCTGCGCATGGTGTGGCAGTGTTACCGGGCGGTGAAGGTACCCCTGGTGGGTATGGGGGGTATCACAAACGCCACCGATGCCATCGAGTTCATGCTGGCCGGGGCCTCGGCAGTGCAGATCGGCACGGCCAATTTTATCGATCCGCTGGTTACCGTGAAAGTGGTGGAAGAAATGGAAGCCTGGGCAGAGGAACACGGGGTGAAAGATATCTCGGAACTGACCGGGGCGCTGGAGACGTGATGGAATGGTGGTAGGCGAGGGATGGGGAGCCGGCTGCCAGGGAGCTAAGTAGGTTGGAGACTGAGAGAATGGGCGATTGTGTAATCGGGTAATCGGGTGATTGAGAGAATGAGGGTATCGGACGTGACGTCCCCTTATTTTTGCAGCAAAGTCTCTGCGGGTTCCACGCTTATTTCATTATGGCGGGCAGGTTTGCAAGAAACCAGGCCGCCTGCATGCCCTGACAGGGGTAGCTTCGTCAGGGGGTCTTATGGCACATTTTATCCGTTGTCTCTGCTACTTACCTGAATTTGATGATTTTCCGGGATGCGGAATATGATCCCGCACTCAGTTTCAGGATATATATTCCATGACGGATTCCTGAAGCATTCCAGGTTACGACATGACGGCCTTCGGGTGCCGGTTCGTTCCACAAGGTGCAGATCTTCCTTCCGGTGAGATCGAATATTTCGATCAGTACCTCCGTGCCGATTGCTGTGGAGAAAGCAATGTCTGTCTGATCGCCGAATGGATTGGGAACATTCTGATCCAGGCTGAAACTTTCTGTCATATGGGTTTCTACCCGGGTGGCTGTCAGTATGGGTCCCCCGGGTTCCAGGATAACCCCGTTGGCGGTGATATCATCATCTCCCCGCAAACCGTCCGTCAGGTATAGAAATACGGTATCCTCATTGATCACGGCCCCTGTTTCTCCATCATAATCAAACGCATACCAGTGTGTATCTTCATCCGGTGTAGCCCCGTATTTGAAGTAACTATTCACGCCGGGTCCGTTATGGAGCAGCAGGGTAGCCATGGTATGGCTTCCCGGGGTGAGGCCCGTGATGGAAAAACGAAAAAAGCCGTATGGATAGGTGTCTTCTTCTGGTGCCCCCGTGGCATCCGGGTCGGGGTTGTCTGTAGCCTGTACGTTCTCCAGCACAACGGAATCGGGTACGGCCAGGGTCACATACTGCTGCCCGTCGGATGTGCTGAATGAGGTCACGTGGGCCTGCTGATGATCGGGCCGGCCGTCGGAATTTCCGTCGTAACCGGGCTGATCGCCATCGGGTCCCTGTTCTTCCCGGTCTCCGATACCGTCCTGATCGTTATCGGTAAATAAGCCCGGATACCCGTTCTTATCGATTAGCTGGGCATAAATATCGTAATGTTCCCCATTCCGCTTATCAGCCCACACAATGATTGCCCCCTGGTCGCCGTCGGAAACCGGCACAGGGGCTTCCTGGTATCCGGGGGCGGTGCATACGGCTGTTCCGTTTGCATTCCATAAAACCTGGCCAGAAGCATTCAGTCGCTGGGCATAGATATCTCCCTGGCCGTCGTTCCGGTTATCGATCCAGGTAATGATCACTCCCCCGGCCTTATCGGAAATGGCAACCGGAATATACTGTTCACCGGCTGCCGGGCAGGCTGCCACTCCGTCGGGTTCCCAGAGCTTTTCCCCCGGGGCGCTGATACGCTGGGCATAGATATCGGAATGCCCGTTGCGCAGGTCCTGCCACACAATGATGGCACCGCCTTCGCCGTCGCTGACAATATCCGGGATTTGTTGATCTGAAGCCGCACTGCACACCGGTATCCCGTTTTCAGTCCATAACGCTTCCCCGTCAGCGTTGACTCGCTGTGCATATATGTCAAAATTTTCCGCCCTGGTGTCCTGCCAGGCGATGATGGCCCCGCCGGCGCCATCGCTTACGATGACTGGCCATTCCTGGGATGAGGTGTTTTTACATACCGCAACTCCGTTGGCAGTCCACTGTACAGTTCCCTCTGCATGTATTTTCTGGGCATAAATGTCCGATGTTCCGATACCCTGGCGGCTGTCGCTCCAGGTAATGATGGCTCCGTTGCTCCCGTCGCCTGTGAGTTCGGGATTTGACTGGCTTTCTGCCGCCATACAGATTTCTTCCCCGTTTACGGTCCATAAAACGGTCCCGTCTGAATGCACTCTCTGCGCGTAAATGTCAGTTGAACCGGGCGTACCGGGCAAATACGCCCAGGTAAGGATCGCCCCGCCCGCACCGTCGCTGATGATGTGATGGAAAGTTTCTGTTCCCGGTGCATCTGAAATAGTCACGTCGTTTGCTGCCCATTGACGCTCCCCATCGGGATTTACCTTCTGCGACAGGATGTCGTAGTTATAAAGGAATAGCGGCGACCGTCCCCAGGCTATGACGGCCCCGCCATCCCCGTTTTCCGCCATAACCGGGCTGAATTGCCCTTTATTGAGAGTGGCGGCATTGATTCCAAGACCGTTGGTGGTCCAGAGAGCGTTTCCTCCGATATCCAGTCTCTGAGCGAAAATCTCTCCTCCAAATATGGAGTTGGTATACCGGTAGTCGCGCCAGGAAATGATCGCGCCACCGTTTCCGTCGGAAATGACAGAGGGTTCTCTCTGGTCTTTTTCTGCCCGGGTAACCGGGGTATTAATCCCCACATCATTACTCCACTGAGCCAGGGTGTGTCCTGACAACATGCAGGGCAGCAGAATGCAGATTGCAAAACGGGCATTTCTTTTCATGATTTTGAGTGTCAGGTAGTTGTTATCTGGTTCCTTTTCAGCCGGCCGGCCGGCATTTTCCCTCTTACTGTTCTCTGGCGCCTGCGGCTTTCAGTATTTCCGCGATAGCAGTCAATCCGGCCTCACTGGCTATGGACAGGGGTGTTTTTCCGTTTGCTGCCCGGGCATTCACGTTTGCTCCGTGGCGGACCAGCAACTTTACCAGTGCTTCCTGATTATCTTCCACTGCCCAGAAGAGGGGAGTATATCCTCCGTAATACTCCGTTGTATTTACTTCATCCACTTCAGCCCCCCGGGATAAAAGGAATTCGGCCAGGCCGGTTGTTACCCGACCGCTGATAATGCCCACCACGCAGTTCGTAAAAACGCCGGTTCCGTTATCCGACCGCGCGGTGATATCGGCTCCTTTTTCCAGTAGCAGTTCGGTCATTTCCTGTGAATTCATTGCCGCCACCATCAGAGCGGTGGCTCCGTTATTTCCCCTGACATGGATATCGGCTCCCGCTTCTATCAATATTTTCGTCAATTCGGTATAGTTCGAGTTGAGGGCCAGCATCAGTGGGCTGTAGCCGTATATTTTGTCGCGGTGATTGATATTTGCACCGGCATCGATCAGCAATTTCGCCATTCCGGGGTGATTTCCGGTGATGGCCAGGGCCAGCGGCGTGTATCCCATCATGTCGTCCTGCACATTCACGTCGGTTCCTTCGGCTATCAGTTTTTTCACGCCCAGGGTGTCGTTGGCCCTGACCAGGGAGAGCAATTCCGGTTCCTGCGGGAGCACGGTAGCCTGTGTGGTCCAGCCCATGATCCCGGCCAGGAACCATATGATCCATAAATTACGCGGAACTTTTTTCATGTCCGTTCTTTTTCAGCTTAAAATTTCAGAGCCACTCCGATGTTGAGCCAGGCAATGCCGTATCCCAGTTCGCCCATGGCAGCCAGGTTTTCGGTGAAATAATACCTGGCCCCGATGAACCACGATCCGGCCAGGCCGCTCGAAGAAGCGGAATAATTGTAACCCGGAATGGGGGTGCCGAATTCGGAGGCTGATACGATTCTGAAACCCAGTAAAATACCTGTATAGGTATCCAGCTTGTCGATAAAAGGATAATGGAAATTCCCCCGGGCTCCGAGAATGATATTGGTGTATTTCCACCCCCAGTCCATGTATTCCCATTTATAGGAAGAGAAACCGAGGTATGGCCCAACTCCGACAGATCCTTTGTCTTCAATGAGTTCATCCAGCAGTCCGATCTCCAGCGAACCCGACACCGGGGGAATCTGGCCTGTGTAAAAACCTCCGGTATAAAGGGTGGAACCGAGTCCCAGACTGAAATTCAATACTTTGTCGCCTTTGACAAAGATGGGATCCTGTGCCGAAAGTTGTGTCAGTGTAAATACGGCCAGGAGTGAAAGAAGCAAGTATCTTTTCATTGTTTTTGAATTAATTGATTAATAAATAAAGATTAAATAAATATCTTTCAAATAGATATGAATAACAGGTTTTCCGGTTTCAGGCTTATTTTTCTGCACTCATTACCAGCCGGAAGCCCAGATCACTGGCATGACCGTCTGCCGGATAAGGCCAGGAGGAACTGATCCTGACATCAGGATAATAACTGAAAGCCCCACCTCCTCTGGTAATCCTTTGTTGCCAGCTGTCAGCCTGGTCATAACACCATTCCCAGGCATTCCCGCTCATGTCATAAAGTCCCAGGGCATTGGGTTTCCTGTTTTCCTTCACATCCTGTACATCCTGAGGGTTTTCCATGTCCGGATCATCAAATTTATAAACGGCCACCAGTGAGGTGACTGCCAGATTATCTGCAGGAGCTGTTCCGCCGCTGGCACATTGGCCGCGTGTCCAGTACTGACCGCTGCCGGCAGGATATTCGTAGCAATCACCGGCGCTGCTACTGCCCTGCCAGCGGGCAGCGCATTCCCATTCTGCCGGGGTGGGCAGTCTGAATCCCGTTTTATTAGATTCATATATTGTTTCATTTGCCCACCATTCCTCATCAATGCCTGAGTATACCCTGCTTAGCTGTCCGAGACCCGTTCCCTGCTCGGTAAGCCAGTTACATGCCATGATAGCTCCGTACCATGTGATATCGGTGCAGGGGTAATCATCAAGGCCGCTTCTTACCTTAAAACCGCCATTTAATTCAATATCGTGGAAACCATATACCTGTGACCCTCCCATATAAATGAGTGGCTGATCACCCCATTTCACATAGTCTTCACAGAGGTAGTCCGGGGCGTTATCATCTTCCGTATCAAATATGGGCTGGCCTCCCGTGATGGCGCCCGGAACAATATCCAGTCCGGAAGCACAGTTGTAAATCCATGCCAGGAGTTCATTTGTGACCTCAGCCTCCGATATCCAGAAAGGCTCAACGGTCACCTCCGGCCCGTCTTCAAAATCGAGGTCGCCGTCGTTATGGTTCGACAGGAAAGTGCCGCCCGGGCAGAAGATCATTTTGACGGTACCACCGGGGTAATTGAGGATCAGGGCGGATTCCCCCTCTTCTTCATCAGGGTTGGTTTTTTCGCAGGCTGACAAAGGGAAAAGCAACAGGCAGGTGATCAGCAACCTGATTACTAATCTGCATTGGTTCATGGTATGGTCGCTTTGATTTATTTCCTTTTGGGTAAATCGGTGTAGGGATTTCCCAGGGTAACTTCCATTGCAAATGTTCCGTTTTCCACCGATTCTTCAATAACAACATTGTATCCGTTTTCCTGGCTCAGCACTACCTGTCTCGAATCTCCTCCTGCCAGGGGCACTTCGTAGGTGAGATCGGGACAGATGGTGGTCAGCACGGCCATCTGTTCGAGGTTCAGGGTCAGGGTATAGGTGAAACCTGCATCACGATTTCCCGTAACATTGACCGCAGTGGTCCCGCTGATCACCCCGTAACACACGTCTCCTTCCACCGATCCGCTGACGGAGAGTATCCCGTTTCCTTCCACCAGTACCGTATTCTCGCTGCCCTGTGAGGTGGTAAGAGGTATTACACCACCCGTTTGGATGACCATTGCGCCTCCTTCAATATTCAGCTCCGAGGTAATGCTGAGGTAGGAACTGCAGTTGATAAGTATTTTCTCGAACCGCTGCATAAGGTTATTGAAGACACTGCCTTCATCACAGCCCAGTAAAAACATGCTCTCCATCATTTCGGCAATGGTATGTGTGTAATCCCTGTCGCACAGGTCTTCGGGGGTGCACTGTTCCAGTACCTCATTCACCCCTTTGCTGACCACATTTTCGCAAAGCAATTCTATTTCTTCCTCGAAGGTATGCTGCCCGGGTTCCAGGTTATTGTAATATCCCAGGAGGTTGCGCTGGGCAAAGAAACGGATAAAGGCGGCTGTGGTCTCTTTCCAGTCGTCCCATATGGCTTTGTGTATACGTGTATCACACTGCATGCTTTTCCGGCCGGGTGTGATTCCTGCCCAGGAAATATCCATGGCATCTACCAGCAGATCGAGTTGGGTGTTAATCTGTTCCAGGCTCATCTTTCCTTCGGCGAAATCGCCCAGAAACGCCGTGGTGGCTGTGACCGTGCGGCTACCGGCTGAACAGGCATGATCGCCCAGCGGGAGGAGCCAGTTTTCCGACCGCACCCGGTACAGGGTTACTTTTTCCAACTCGCTCACGGCCGTATGATATTCCACGGTGATCTCCACGGGCTGGTACAGGCTGAGATCAGCAGGGCGTATCTTAAACACCGGCAGCCTGCGTTCTTCAATCGGCAGGTTCAGATTGTTCGTTGCAACAGACAGGGTTATGTGTATGGTTTCCGTCAGCGCCCCGTCGGGGAAAGTAACGGTAATGTTATTTCCGAGTTCATCGCTCACCTGGAGACACCCTCCTTCGGGCGGGATATCTGCTGCTGCTGATATATCGTTATTCCCGAGCGGGTCCGGTTTTTCCGAACAACCCTGAAGTATGAACACAGAACACAACATCAGAAAAAAGAATACGGCCTGTTGGTTTTTTTTCACTTTGAACCCCTGATGGGATATGCGGAAGACATTACTGACAGGTTCTGGGGTAAGGGGTATTTTTTTCATTACTTTTTCAGTTATCCGTATTATTCGGCTTTTACAAACTCCACCCGGCGGTTGCTGGCCTTTCCTTCCGGTGTAACGTTCGGCGCTATGGGTTTGCTTTCGCCGAATCCCCTGCTGGTCAGCCGGTCGCGGTCGATACCCATGGCAATGAGCCGGTTCATAACCGTTTCAGCCCGGTCTTCAGACAGTTTCTGGTTCATATCGGCATCACCGTCACTATCGGTATGGCCTTCAATGCTCACTTTTACATCAGTATGTTCGGAAAGCATCCCATATATTTCGTTTATTACACCCATTGATTCAGGTCGCAGAGTTGCTTTACCCACATCAAAGCGGATGCCGTTTGAGACGATCTTGCCATCCTGCAGGAAACGGTCATAGTACTTGACTCCGCCTTCGGCTATGCGTATATTTTTAATCATATAGAGGTTATCATCTTTGGCATGATAGGTATAGAGAGTCATGCCGGTCGGATTGAAGTCAAGATGAGGTATGTTGATAAGCCGTGTGTCATCCATGTAAGCTTTCAGTTTGCCGGAGGTGTAAGCAATTGAAATATGAAACCACCTTGCTTTATTAGAAAGGCTTTTATCAGGATGTGTGCTTTTTGCCGGGCCAAACTCATACTCGTTTTCCACAATTCTTAAATATGAATATCCTGTGGGGCTCGGATCCTTCTGGTTTTTCCTGTCATACAGGTAAATTTCGAACCATCCGTTTCCGGGATGGTATAGATCCATCTCTATAGTAAATATATCCGGCAGGTAATCCTGCCCGGGGTTTTCAAGGTATGGAATAATAGAAGGAGTTCCATCCCTCATCATAATAACATTTTCACCTCCGAAAACAGCGACTTCACTGTTCCCCTTCACCAGGTCCCATCGCGAAGGGAATTCTCCGTTTTCCTCCCCGATGAGGTTATCCTCAAAGATTATCTTGTCGCCCGGCACAAAATCGTATTTGCTCCAGACAAGCTCCAGGGCTTTTTTTGTGTTTTCCTGTCCTGCCGTGGCAGCTGACTGGCCGGCAGCGTGGGTGTTTTCTGTCGCCGCTTCCTTTGCGGTGGCAGGTTCTGTTTTTTCTTCCGTTTTTTCTTCGCCTTCCACAGCGCCTTTAATGCCTTTTTCCAGTTCGTCGAAGCCTTTTTTCACGGCTTTGTTGGTTTTTTCGTTGGCGCGTCGGGCCGCTTCTTTATTGATCTTTTTCTTCAGGTTGATTTTTACCTGGGCCGATCCGTCTGCGGGTGCCAGGGCGAACAGAAGGATCAGGACTCCGGAAAAAACTGAATTTTTCATGATGACCATAGGTTTTAAGTCAGACAAAAAAATACAACCGGATTGCTTGCCGGACAAGGGTAAATGAGCGGGCAGGGGGTATGAATGAGAATTTACCGGAAGGAAATGAGAATCGGAAACGATACGTTTTCGCCTAAAGGATCATTACCGGTAGAGGTACTGCCTGATCTCGTCCAGCACCTTTTTCCTCAGACCCTGTGAAACGGGCAGGGAGGAGCCGTCTTTCAGCACCAGGTATCCTCCGTCTCTTTTCACGAATTTTTCCACGTATGCCAGGTTGACCAGGTGCGACTGGTGTACGCGGATCATGCCCGATCCCGAAAGGAGTTCGTCATATTCCTTGATGGTTTTCGAAACCAGAATGCGCTTTCCCCCGGTTAACCGGAAAGTGGTATAGTTGCTGTCGGCCTCCGCGCGGATGATGTCTTTTACCTCAACTACATGCAGATCTTCGGCCGTAGGCAGGATGATGCGTTTCAGTGTTTTTCCGTTATTCAGATTTTCCGAAAGCGTTTCCAGCTTCAGCTTCTCTGCATGGTGGTCGATCACCTGCAGGGCTTTTTCCACAGCCTGTTGAAACTCAACAGGATCGACTGGTTTCAGGATATAGTCCACCGCGCTTACCTTGATGGCCGCCAGGGCATATTCCTGATGGCCGGTAATGAAAATTACCCGTAGATCGTCGCCGGGGATCTGTTTCAGCAAGTCAAAACCGGTCCCGTCGGGGAGTTCCACATCCAGAAAAAGCAGGCAGGGTTTGTGCTGCCCGGCG
>DQWH01000117.1 GCA_011042635.1 Bacteroidota bacterium
GTACATACGCACCGGATTGCATCACGATTCGATCAAAAAAGCCCGGAGCCGCCGCTGGCATATCAAGGTCAAAGGGTTCAGAGAGCTGGCTTTTATGGATATCCGCGATGCCAACGATGAGATCATCCGATGCCTGCACTCGCGGAACGATATCCTCAGGATGGAGGCTCAGCTGGCCCTGGTAAAGCTGGGCGACGAACATCCGTACGAATTTCTGGATTACCTGAAAATGCCCTTTTCCCTGTGGGAACAGATGACCGTGCATGAGATGCTGATCCATCATGAACTCACACCCCCGCCTTTCAGCCGGTGGCTGCGTTCCTCCAACACCTCGATCGTGATCTTTTCCCTCAAAATGATCGCCATCTTCAAACAGGAAGAGGCCTACCCCCTGATCATTGAACTTCTCGACCATCCCGACCCGGAGGTAAGGAAAACCGCCATCCGGGTACTGGGAGATGTGAAATACCGCGAAGCCATTCTTCCCCTGAAAAGAATGTATAAGCAGGAACCTTATGAAAATTGTCTGGAAATTGTGAAAGCCATGGGCAAAATGCCCGATCAGATGGTGCTGAAATTCCTGCAACTGGTGATTGACCGGGAAGACGACGTGCAGCTGCAGATCGAGGCCGCCAAGGCCATTCAGCGGATGGGACCGGTGGGGGAGGAAACCCTGGGAAAAATGATGCAATCCGATTACAAGAATTACCAGATCATTATCAAACACGTGCTGGACAAACGCATTTTCTGATGGAGAAATGGATCGACATACTGGAATTCGTGCTGTACAACTTCATCTTTGTCCTTACGGTCATCATATTCTCCGCCTATGTAATCCTGGCTGTGTTTTCGGCGGTGATGCTTACCCGCTACCTGCGAAAGAACAGCTATGTGGATTACAACTCCATCATCCTGGCACCGCTGATCCCCACCATTTCGGTCATTGCTCCCGCCTACAACGAAAGCAAATCCATTGTGGCCAATATCCGGGCCCTGCTCTCGCTCTATTACAATGATTTCGAAGTGATCGTGGTCAACGACGGAAGCAAGGATGATACCCTGAAAAAGATCATCGAGGCCTACGATCTGGAACGGGTGAATTATTTCTTCGACTACCGTATTCCCTGCAAAAGGATCCGGGGGGTGTACAAATCCAGGAACCGTTCGTTCAAGAAACTGACGGTCATTGACAAGGTGAACGGGGGAAAGGCCGATTCCCTGAATGCCGGCATCAATGTATCGAAAAACAAGCTGGTGGTCAGTATCGATGCCGATTCAATCATGGAACCCGATGCCCTGCTGAAAATGGTCAAACCCTTTCTGGAAGAAAAAGGCAAAAAAGTGATCGGTACCGGCGGGGTGCTCCGCATTGCCAATTCCTGTGAGATCGAGGGCGGACTGGTACGCCGGGTGCATCTTCCCGGTAATTTTCTGGCCCGGGTACAGGTGCTGGAGTACACCCGTGCTTTCCTGATGGGAAGGATGGCCTGGGCCAAACTCGACGGGTTACTGCTGATCTCGGGTGCCCTGGGGATGTTCGACCGGGAGACCATGATCCGTGCCGGAGGATACAGCACCGAAACGGTGGGGGAAGATATGGAACTGGTGGTACGGATGCGCCGGCTGATGGCCGAGGAAAAGGTACCCTATGAAGTGACCTATATTCCCGACCCACTGTGCTGGACCGAAGTACCCGAAAGAATGCGCATCCTGGGACGGCAGCGGAACCGCTGGACCAGGGGCACCGCCGAAACCCTGTGGCTGCACCGGAAGATCTTTATGAATCCTAAATACGGCAAATTCGGTATGCTGGGATATACTTACTGGTTTTTCTTCGAGTGGCTGGCTCCCCTGGTAGAGTTCTTCGGGCTGATCTATTTCAGCATCCTGGCCGTACTGGGGCATATCAACTGGTCGTTCTTCCTACTCCTGCTTGGGTTTGTCTATACCTTCGCGGTTTCCCTTTCCATCTGGGCCGTGCTGTTCGAGGAAATGACCTTCCACAAATACGAAAAGAGGCGCGATGTATTCAGGCTGATTGGAACGGCTTTCCTGGAACCTTTCTTTTATCACCCGCTCACTGTCCTTTGGGCCGTGAAGGGTAATTACGATTTCTTTATCGGAAAGAAAAGCTGGGGGAAGATGGAAAGGACCGGCTTTGAAAAACCGGAAGATAACGTATAAAAAACCTTGCCGCATGAACAGGCTGAAGATATCCATCGTACAGACCGGCCTTTTCTGGGAAGAACCCGGAAAGAACCGGGAATATTTCAGCCGGGTGTGTGCCGATCTGGCCGGGGAAACCCACCTGGTGATCCTGCCCGAGATGTTCACTACGGGCTTTTCCATGGAACCCGGAAAACTGGCCGAAACCATGGACGGCCCCACCGTAAGCTGGATGCGGGAAACAGCGAAAAAAACGGGAGCCGCCATCACCGGAAGCCTTATTATCCGGGAAAACGGCAACTATTTCAACCGGCTGGTGTGGGCTGCGCCGGGGGGAAAGATAGCGGTTTACGACAAACGACATCTGTTCCGGATGGGGGACGAGCACCGGTATTATTCGGCCGGAACGGAACGGCTGGTGGTTTCGTACCGGGGATGGAGGATCTGCCCCCTGATCTGTTACGACCTGCGTTTTCCGGTATGGTCTCGTAACCGGGGAGAGTACGACCTGTTGCTGTATGTGGCCAACTGGCCGGCACCGCGCAGGGAGGTATGGATGGCTTTGCTGAAGGCCCGGGCCCTGGAGAACCAGTGTGTGGTGGCCGGAGTGAACCGTACCGGGTCGGATGGCCGGGATATTGCGTATACAGGCGACTCCATGGTGGTGGATGCCCGGGGCAGGGTTCTCTGCCATTTGAAGGAAACGGAGAACCGCACGGAAACTTTTTCCCTTTCCCTGAATGAGCTTCGTGAGTTCAGAAATAAATTCCCCGTGCTCTCCGACGCCGATGAATTTATTCTGAAGGTTTGAAAGGAATTTTTCTTAAAATTTCCGGCTTTATGTTGTATAGCAACAACTACGTAATATTCTGTGCCTTCAAATTCGAAAGTCTTTTTGAGGGATTTGCACATATCATTAAATATCAGTAGAATAATCAGGGAAGAGGATGTTTATAAATCAACCAAAAAGTGAATAACAAAAAGACATAAGCTTAAGAAAACCCCTGGATTTTCATTAACTCCATGCCAAGGATATATAATTGGTAAAGATAAGAAGAATAAAAATTGCTGACTTTTTCGGCAAATTCTGTTGTATACATCCTCTTCCTTTTCCCATACCATGCTTTTTTACCTTTCGGCTACATATTGAACTTCATTCCCAGAAAGAATGTCCGGGGAAGAGAAGGGCCGTAAATATACCCTGCATCGCGGTATTCACCACGGTCAAAATCATCCTGGTAACTGTTCAGGATATTCTGCACACCCCCGTTCAATTGCAAAACACAGTGTCCGCCGATATGGATATCCCGGGCAATTTTCAGGGTGGTATCGAAAAACGGGGGTGTTTCCACTTCGGCATCTTCAGGAATATATCCGGCGAAATGTTGAACCAGCATAGGGCCCGTATAGTTCCCCGAAAAATTCATGGAAAAATTTTCGGAGGGTGTCCATGAAGCGGTAAAGTATCCGTAATGGCCGGGTGAGCGGAACATCTTTCTCTGCGGTTCGATGTTTTCGTTCTCACTCCACGCCCGGGGCTTGCTGTAAAGGCTTTTCTGAAAGGACATCCCAAACTGCAGCTGTATCGTTCGGGAGGGAACGATCCTGCCTTCCACATGTATCCCTTTAATGACCGCCCCTGTGCCGTTCCTTCTTTCCAGGATCAGGTTTCCCTCAGCGTCAGTACCTGCTTCTTCCACAACAAAGATATTTTCGAGGGAAATATAAAAACCTTCCAGCAGAATACTGGCGGGCACCTTACCGGAATTTTTATACAAGTCTGCTGAAACGGTAAAATTATGTGATTTCTCCGTTTCCAGGCCCGGATCGTTCGTGATCAGGGCCACATTACCTCCCACGGCCGTGATATGCAGGTCTTCGTCAAATGTCTGAGGGGCTCTGAAACCGGTTGAATAGCCAGATCTCAGGTTCACATTTTCTGTCAGATTGAAACGGAAATTCAGACGTGGGCTCAGTACGGGATGATCGATCAGGCTATGTTTGTCCAGCCGGAGACCCACTAGTATGCCGGTATTTTCATTTTTCCATTCATTCTGTATAAACATGCTGCCGATATCGGCCGATTGCTCGATGAAACGATCATATCCCAGCATCTCATCGTTCAGCCGGTTGACCAGGTATTCCGCGCCCACTGTCAGTTCAGAGGGCATAAAGACCAGGGTATCGGCCTTCAGGGTATACTGGAAGCCTGATATACACGTCAGATCAAGGGTTTTTCCGTAAGCTTCGGGATCTTTTCCGGTTCCGTAATAGCTTTTCCGGTGAATATGCTGGGCGGAAGCATACATATTGAAACGGTGCTGGCCGTCTTTTGTAGAGGCGGTGTACTGCAGACTTCCGGCATCGATCAGATGGTCAGTCTGTTCGGTGATCTCGGTTTTATGCGGTGGATGATCCAGTTTGTTTCCTCCACGCCGGAATTCATTCAGGTGGTGATATTCCACACTGAGCTTGCCGTAACTGCCCGTTCTGTAATAACCGCGGAAACCGGCGCTGGATGCATTGAGCTTGCCGATTTCAGTATACCCGTCTCCGTTATGGTCGTATGGATTTCTCATTCTGGAAGATCCGAAAATGGTCAAACCTGCCGAATAATCGTCTGAAATCACCGAGGTATTCAGACTGGTATTCAGGTCGGCACTGGTGCCTCCGATAAGATTTGTTGTATTCGACAGGCTGGCCGAGTTGGTTTCCGGTTCCCTGGTTATGATATTGATGGTTCCGGCTATGGCATTTGATCCGTACATAGCGGAACCACCTCCGCGGATAATTTCAACCCGCTCAATCATATTGACAGGTATTTGTTCTATGGCATATATTCCTGCCAGCGAGCTAAATACAGGCCGGCCATCCATTAATATCTGCGTATAATTCCCATCCATGCCGTTTATTCTTACCTGCTGGAACCCGCAGTTCTGGCAATTGGTCTCCATGCGCAATCCGGGCTGGAAATTCAGTCCCTGAGCCAGACATACCGCCCCGGTATTTTCAAATAGTCTGGGATAGATAATGTTGACAATGGCCGGGGCTTCTTTTCGCAGGGTTTCTTTCCGGTTTGCGGAAACCACAATATAATCCAGCATGATTACATCTTCTTCAATTTCAAAATTAACTTCCAGACTTTGCCCGGCCTTCAGTTCAATTTCACGCTCCACAGTTTTATAGCCTACCCCGGAAGCAGTCAGGGTAAAGGTGCCTGTAGGCAGGTTTGTCAGGAAGTAGTGACCTGTGGCATCGGTGGCCGTGCCCAGGGCGGTTCCTTTCAGGGCAATATGTATATAAGGAACATGGCGTCCTGTGGCTTTATTCAATACATGTCCCCATACATGGGTATCGGTATTTTCCTGAGAAAAACCGTTCATCCCTGTGGAAATAAGAATGATAAAAACCCATATGTTTTTCATAAATTCTGATTCCGTTTATATGATTCACCATAACAATTTGCAGAAGTCACTCAGGATGAATGACCTCAGGAACGAATACCAGAAACGTATCCGTTGTTGCTCAGGTTAAACAGGAAAAGGGGGGAGCGCGTAGAAGAAAGGTGCAATATCCCCCGGACGAAAGACGGATGCCGGATATTCTCCGGGGAAAAGTTCGTTTGATAGGAACAAGGAGTGTGGTTATGATGAATAAAACCGCCAGGGTTGAGAAAAAGAAAGACAGATGTTCTATGACCTCATACTGCTGAGGCGAATGCTGATGACCGGAATTATCTTTGCCGGAAATCGGGATACAGGGGTGGGAATGGGTAATTGTTACCCCGTTTACCGTGTGGGTATGGGTGAACAGGGTAATGCTGCTGTAATATCCCGTAAAAAGGATCAGCAGAAACCATATCCATCCTTTTTTTCTCAGCTGTTTCAATTTCCGGCTTTTTATTCCAGAATAATCCGGATGGTCAATCGGTCGTTTCCACCGGTTTTACTGACCTTGTATGCAAATGTATTTAACATTTCGCTTACTGGCAAAACCATCAACCATTATTTTACTGATATATTATTTCTTCACCGGCTATGCCGCTTTGATTTTCCACAATAGCACGAAGATGCGAAGAGTCGCCGGAGAAGTAACGATGGTATTTTCCCGTTGTACCGAGTCATCAGGATACAGGATGTTTTGTAACACATTTCTTTCTTGACAATAATCATTTCACAGGTGCGGAAATATACCCTTTTTTGGATAAATTTGGAGGCGAGAAATAAAAACAGTAAATTGCTGATATACAATGGAATTAATTTCGAAAATCAAAGAACAGGCCAAAAAATATTCCATGCGCATTGTATTGCCTGAGGGATATGAAGAACGTACCCTGCAGGCAGCCGATATAGCCACCCGGGAAAAATTGGCAAAGATTATCCTGATAGGGGAGAAGGCGCGGATCATGGAGCTGGCGGAAAAAAATCATCTGAAACACATTCCGGAAACGGAGATCATTGATCCGGTCAACCCACCCAAAAAAGAGGAATACATCCGCCTGATGGTTGAGCTGAGAAAGCACAAAGGGCTGACGGAACAGGAAGCTGCCTCACTGATCGTTAACCCTCTGTACCTTGCCACCGTGATGATCAAGGCCGGCGATGCCGACGGGGAGGTGGCCGGCGCCGAAAATGCCACGGGCGATGTGCTGCGGCCCGCTTTTCAGTTCGTAAAAACTGTTCCGGGCATTTCGGTGGTATCGGGGGCCTTTTTGATGATCCTTCCCGACAGTCAATACGGCCACGACGGTTTGATGGTTTTTGCCGACTGCGCCGTACATCCCGATCCGACAGCCGATGAGCTGGCCGAGATTGCCGTGGCCACGGGCCACACAACGCGTGTGCTGGCCGGATTCGAACCCCGCATTGCCATGCTGAGTTTTTCCACAAAAGGGAGCGCTAAACATCCGCTGGTGGACAAGGTGGCGGAAGCTACGCGGAAAGCCAGGGAAATGGATCCCACCCTGCAGATCGACGGGGAAATGCAGGCCGATGCAGCTATTATCGAGTCGATCGGTAAGAAAAAAGCACCCCACAGTGCTATTGCCGGCCAGGCCAATGTGCTGATATTCCCCGACCTGCAATCGGGAAACATCGGTTACAAACTGGTACAGCGCCTGGCAGGGGCCGAAGCCATAGGACCGGTATTGCAGGGGATGGCGGCTCCCATCAACGACCTGTCGAGGGGCTGCTCGGTGAGTGATATTGTAAACCTTATCGCCATCACGGCCTGTCAGGCTGCCGGAATCAAATGAAAGAAACCAGAAAAAAGAAATACATATCATGACAGAATCACTTGAAGATTATGCGCTGGGACGAAGTGTCGGGCGAAAGGGAACCCTGAAAAAAGTGGGTATTATCGGCTGCGGTACCATGGGGCAGGAAATTGCGCGCGTGGTAGCCCAGAATGGGATTGATGTGGTGTTTATCGATGTATCGGAAGAAAGAGTGAAGGAGATATTTCACGAAATGGAAATGACCCTGGATGAAGTGATCAACCACTGGGGACTGACACGGTCTGACAAGCGGGCCATTCTGAGCCGGATACATGGGTCCACCGATTACAATGATATCAAAGATTGCGATCTGATCGTGGAAACGATCAATTTTAACAAGCCCGGTACCAGCCTGGAGATACGGAAGGATGTTTTCAGGCGGGTGGAAGAGGTGGTCTCGCCGGAAGCGGTCATTACCTCGAATACGGCCACCCTCATGATATCGGAACTGGCTAGTGTGCTTGAACATCCTGAACGTGCGGTGGGTCTGCATTTCCTTACCTCGGCCACCGAGTCGAATGTGGTTGAGGTGGTACGGGGTGTTAAAACCAATGACGAATCATTCGAATTTGTTACCCGGTTTGCCCGGATGATCGGCAAGAAAGTGGTCTCCTCGCACGAAAGTGCCGGGAACATCAGCACCCGCCTTATCGTAAGCCTGATTAACGAAGCCTGCGAGTTGCTGATGGAAGGAGTGGCTTCTGCCGGCTGCATCGATCAGACCATGAAGTACGGGTACGGACTTCAATCAGGACCCTTCGAACTGGCCGACAAGATAGGGCTCGACAAACTGATCAAATGGATGGATAACCTGTATATGGAGTTCGGGGAAAGGAAGTTCAAGCCCAGCCCCATTATCAAACGCCTGTACCGTGCGGGTATGATCGGCCGGAAATCCGGGGTGGGTTTTTACAAATACGAGGATAGAAAGATTGTGGGCGAAACCATTACCTGTCCGGAAATCAAATAAAAACGAAATAAAGCGAAATATTCATGAAAATCATTGTACTGAATTGCGGAAGTTCATCTATTAAATATCAGCTTTTTGACATGACCCGGAAAGAAGTGCTGGCCAGGGGGATTGTCGAAAAGATCGGCCTGCACGGTTCTTTCATTAAAAACGAGCGGTTTGACGGCGATAAAGTTAAGCTGGAAGGGGAAATCCTCGACTATCAGCAGGGGATAGAGTATGTGCTGGGTATTCTGGTAAGTGATAAACACGGATGCCTCAAAGGATTCGACGAAATTGACGCCGTGGGTCACCGGGTGGTGCACGGCGGGGAAACCTTCAACTCCAGTGTGCTGATTACCCCGGAAGTAATACAGAAAATGAAAGAATGCATCGACCTGGCGCCCCTGCACAATCCACCCAACCTCAAAGGGATCGCCGCCATGCAGGAATTGCTGCCCAATGTGCCCCAGGTGGGTGTTTTCGATACGGCTTTTCATCAGAGCATGCCGGCCTATGCCTATATGTATGCCATTCCCTATTCCCTGTACAAGAAATACAGCATCCGGCGGTACGGTTTTCACGGAACCAGTCACCGATATGTATCCAGAAGGGCGTGCGAAATACTGGGTATGGATTACAACGACACCAGGATCATTACCTGCCATCTGGGTAACGGGGCCTCAGTGGCCGCGGTGAAAAACGGAAAAGTGGTGGATACTTCCATGGGACTGACCCCCGTGGAGGGACTGATCATGGGAACCCGCTGCGGGGATATGGACCTGGGGGCTTTTATCCACATCATGAAGAAGGAAGAACTATCCATTTCAACGGCCAATGCTTTGATCAACAAACACAGCGGCGTGCTGGGCATATCGGGTGTGTCGTCGGATATGCGCGAAGTGGAAAAGGCTGCCGAAGAAAAAGACGAAAGGGCTATCCTGGCCCTGGAAATGTACCATTACCGCATCAGAAAATACATCGGAGCCTATGCCGCTTCGATGGGCGGGGTGGATATTATTGTGTTCACCGGCGGAGTGGGAGAGAACGCCGATATCACCCGTGCCGAAGTTTGCCGCGATTTTGAATACCTCGGACTGGAATTCGATAAAGAAAAAAACAGGGACGTACGGGGGAAGGAACAGCTGATCAGCACTCCGGAAAGCAAGGTGAAGGTGCTGATCGTTCCCACCAATGAAGAACTGGTCATTGCTCAGGATACCGAAGAAATTGTTAAACAGTTAACGATCATGAATAAATAATGGTTATGATAACCAAACTCGATCAGATGTTCGATGTGCTGAGGGAAAAACCTTCCAAGCACCTGGTGGCTGCCTATGCCAACGACCGCCACACGGTGGCGGCTGTGGAAATGGCCCGCTCCATGGGCCTGGTGGAAGCCACCCTGGTGGGCGATCGCGATGCGATTCAAAAGTCCTGTAAGGAAGAGAAGATAGATCCCTCGGTGTTCAATATTGTACATGAAAAAGAGGATATGCAGGCCGCACGCACGGCGGTAGACCTGATCAATGAGGGCAGGGGCGACCTGCTGATGAAGGGCCTGGTGAGTTCCGACAAGTACATGCGGGCCATTCTCGATAAGGAGAACGGACTGATGGATCCGGGCGCCATACTCACCCATGTAACGGTGATGGAGATCCCTTCCTACCACAAGCTGCTGATCGTGGGCGATGTAGCCATTATTCCCCTGCCCGGGCTGAAGGAAAAGACGGCCATCCTGAAAGAGCTGATCAAAACCGCCCACCGTTTGGGCAATGAAAACCCCAAAGTGGCTGTCCTGGCTGCTACCGAACAGGTGCTGCCCAAAATACCTGCGTGCGTGGATGCAGCAATCCTGTCAAAAATGGCTTCGCGGGGACAGATCAAGGGAGCCATTGTGGAAGGGCCCCTGGCCCTGGATGTGATCGTGGACAAAGAAAGTGCGCGGATCAAAAAAGTGAACAGCGAGGTGGCCGGCGATGCCGACTGCATCCTCTTCCCGAACATTGAATCGGGCAATGCTTTTTATAAGTTCAACACCAAGCTGGCAGGCGGGGAATTGAGCGCCATTGTGGTGGGAGGCAGGGTTCCGGCTGTGCTGTCTTCACGCGGCGATAGCGCCAGAACCAAATTATACTCCATTGCCCTGGCTGCCATGATGGCTTAACTGAAACCGCATGGAACCGATACGGACCCTGGACCAGATGGCCGACCATCTTCTGAAAAAGAAGATCAGGAAAACCATCGCAGTGGCCGTGGCGGAAGACCCGAATACTATGGGAGCCTTGTTTCGTGCTGTACAGGCGGGTTTTGCCCGTGCCGTATTTTTGGGAAAGGCCGCCCGGATAAGGGAACTGGCCCTGGAGGAAACCGGGCGGGACGACTGGTTTATTCTTGAGGATGTGCCCGCCGAAAAGGAAGCCGTTTACAGAGCCATGAATATGGTGCGGGAAGGAGAGGCCGACGTGCTAATGAAAGGCCTGGTAGGTACCGATCTTTTCTTACGGGCGGTACTCGACAAGGAAAAAGGACTGCTTCCTCCGGATACCGTCATGAGCTATGTCTGTGCCATCCAACTGCCCAGGTACCCCAAACTGCTGTTTGTAACCGATACGGCCGTGCTGCCTTATCCCGATCTGAAACAGAAAGCCGCCATGCTCCGTTATGCGGTGAATATGGCCCGCCGTTTCGGAATAGGACAACCCCGGGTGGCCCTGATCGGAGCCTCGGAAAAGATCAGTGAGAATATTCACACCAGCACCGATGCCGCCCTGCTGTGCAAGATGGTGGAAAGAGGGCAATTGCCCGAGTGTGTGATTGACGGGCCGCTGGATATTTTCCTGGCCTGCGATCCGGAAAGTGTGCGTATCAAAGGAGTACATACCCCCGTGAACGGGGAAGCCGACATTCTGCTCTTTCCTACCCTGGAAGCCTGCAATGCTTTTTACAAGGGCCTGATGCTTTTCGGAGGCGGAGAGCTGGCCGGACTGATACAGGGAACTACCAAGCCGGTGGTAGTGATGTCGCGCAGCGAGAGTCCGGCTTCCAAATATTATTGTGTAGCCCTTTCCTGCCTGATGGCGGAAGAAAACACCTGAACAAACCCGATCATTTATGGAAGAAATATACCGTATTCTGGCAATCAATCCCGGTTCCACTTCCACCAAAGTGGCCGTTTACCGGAACACCAAATCGCGGTTTATCAAAACCATCAGGCACAGCGCGGAAGAACTGGCCGGGTTTAAAAACATTCCCGATCAGTTCCAGTACCGGAAAGAGATGATTCTGGCCGAGCTGGAAAGTGCGGGTATTGATGTGCTGCAACTGTCGGCCGTGATCGGAAGGGGTGGGCTGGTGAAACCCATTGAATCGGGCGTATACGAGGTGAACGAAAAGATGAAAGAAGATCTGAGGAAGGGAGTGATGGGGCAGCATGCTTCTAATCTGGGCGGCCTGATCGCCGATGAGATCGCACAGTCTGTTCCGGATGCCCGGGCATTTATTGCCGATCCGGTTGTGGTGGATGAGCTGCAGGATATTGCCCGAATATCGGGTCATCCCCGGTTTGAAAGAAAGTCCATTTTTCATGCCCTGAACCACAAAGCCATAGCCAAAGCCCATGCCCGGTCGCAGGACAGAAATTACGAAGACATGAACCTGGTGGTGGCCCACCTGGGAGGGGGTATTTCCGTGGGTGCCCACCGCCGGGGAAGGGTGGTGGATGTGAACCAGGCCCTTGACGGGGAAGGCCCGTTTTCCCCGGAACGCAGCGGAACCCTGCCGGTGGGGGACCTGGTAGATTTTTGTTTTTCGGGGGAAGCTAGCCGGGAAGAGATCAGGAAAATGATCACCGGCAAGGGCGGACTGGTATCCTACCTGGGGACAAATGACGCCTACGAGGTGGAAATGAGGGCCCGTAAAGGGGATGAAAAAGCCCGGCTGGTGCAGGAGGCCATGGCCTACCAGATAGGCAAGGCCATTGCCTCGATGGCTGCCGTACTGCACGGAGAAGTGGACAACATCATCATCACCGGTGGCATAGCCCACAATACCGATGTGGTGGAATACCTCAAAAAGATGGTTTCGTTTATCGCCCCCGTGGCCGTCTATCCCGGCGAGGACGAAATGAACGCCCTGGCACTGAACGCTTACCTGGTGATGACAGGGGATGTGAAGGCGAAGGAGTATGTGTGAGGAATGGGTTTAATTGGTTTATGGTTCATGGTTTATAGTTTATAGGTACATTTTTTTAAAGAGAAGGGAGCCGGATAATCAAACTACGTAGACATCTACGTAGTTTACTACGTAGTTATCTACGTAGTAATGCTTTTATAACGGGTAATTTGGATGGTTTAGCGA
>DQWH01000077.1 GCA_011042635.1 Bacteroidota bacterium
ATCCGGCCTGAGGGAACAAACACCGTTGGAAAGCTTCTCGGGTAGCATGGGTACCACCCGGTCAACCAGGTAAACGGAGGTGGCCCGGTTACTTGTTTCCTCTTCCAGCCGGGTTTTCGGGCGAACATAATGGGTTACATCGGCTATGTGAACGCCCACTTCCCACTGCCCGTTTTTTGTTTCTCGCAACGAAAGGGCGTCATCAAAATCTTTGGCATCGGCCGGGTCAATAGTAAAGGTGGGCACCTTTCTGAAATCGCGTCTTTTTCTGATCTCTTCTTCTGCCAGTTCGTCGGGTATGGCGGCTGCTTCCTTTTCCACCTCGGGCGGAAATCGGTAGGGAAGGCCGAACTCGGCCAGGATGGCGTGCATTTCCACCTCATTTTCCCCCGGCCGGCCGAGCACTTCCACAATCTCGCCGGTAGGGTTTTTCATGTTCCTCGGCCATTCGGTAATGCGGGCAATGGCTTTGTCTCCGTTTTTTGCCCCGTTGAGATGGGCTGTGGGAATAAACAGATCGTAGGGCATGGACCGGTTGTTCGTGACCAGAAAGGCAAAGTTCTTCGACACTTCCACTGTTCCCACGAAAGTGGTTTTGGCCCGCTCCAGCACTTCCACCACCTCGCCTTCCAGCCGGCGCGTTTTCCTGCGCGCATACATATACACCTTCACGGTATCTCCCTGCAGGGCATGGTTCAGATTACGCTCGGAAATGTAAATTTTCTCAGTGAGCTCATCGGTATGGATGAAGGCGGAACAGTTGGCATTCATTTCCACTTTTCCCACCAAATGACCTCCCCTCGAGCGGAGTTTGTATTTTCCGGTGTATATCTCCTTGATAAGTCCCGATTCGGCCAGCTCGGCCATCGCGGTGCTTACCAGCTGCTTCTCTTGCTTCTCACGCAGGTTGAGCAGCTTCGACATCTGCTTGTAATTATAGGTTTTGTTGGGACTGTTGCTGAATATTCCCAGTATCTTGTTGGTCAGTGCATTCTTATCAATGCCGACTTTTTTCTGTTTTTTTATGGCCATATGCCCCGGTATAAATGGTTTCTGTGTATTTTTATACTGACAAAGTAAGGGAATTCCTGAGGAAATTAAGTTCTAAATCATGAAAAAACAATTCGGTGATAATGAAAAAATTCCGGTCGGGATAGCCCTTAGCGGAGGTAGTGCCCGGGGATTTGCCCATCTCGGAGTGCTGAAAGCCCTGGAAGAAGCAGGATTACATCCCGGCGTGATTTCGGGAGTCAGTGCGGGCGCTATTGTGGGAGCCTTCTATGCCGACGGATACAGCCCGGAAGAGATCCTGGAAATGTTCATCGAAAAGAAGCTGTTCCAGATCCTGCACCTGAACGTAAACCGCACGGGCTTTCTGAAACCTTCGGGTATCGATTCCCTGATAAAAAAATACCTCCGGGCAAAAACTTTCGATCAGCTGAAAATACCACTTTATATTACCGCCTCCGATTTGAACCGGGGTGTTGCCGTGTATTTCCACGAGGGCGCCCTGCCCGATAAAATCATGGCTTCTTCTGCCATTCCGGTACTTTTCCAGCCCGTGGTGATTGAAGGGACTACTTATGTGGACGGCGGACTGATCGATAACCTGCCGGTGCAGCCCGTGCGCAACAAGTGCCGGGTACTGGTCGGGGTCAGCGCGAACCCGAATTATGAAGAAAACGATTTGAACGGATTCTGGAAGCTTACCGAGCGAACTATTTATCTGAATCTGGTAACCCGTATTCAGGAACATAAATTATACTGCGATATATTCATTGAACCTCCCACACTGAAGGACTACGGGTTATTCGAAATCAGCAAGGCACGAGAAATTTTTGCCTGCGGCTATGATGAGGCAAAAAGGGTATTGAATAAACATGCGGAATTGTTGAAGGGAAAAACCTGATCATGGGTCTGCCTGCCGGAAGGAAAACAGACTTTAAAAAACAGCCTGAACGATCTTCCGGATATTGTCGGAACGCCCCATGGTGAAAAAGTGAATAACCGGAACCCCATGTTCCTTCAATTCCCTGCATTGCTGAACAGCCCATTCCACCCCCACAAGTTTTACCTGTTTGTTGTCGCGGCATTTTTCTACTTCTTTCACCAGGTCCCCGGGCAGGTCAACGCCAAATGTTTTAGGAAGATAGTTCAGGTGTTTTTTCGTAGCCACAGGTTTCAGGCCGGGAATAATGGGAACCTGTATGCCGGCTTCCCGGCATTCGTCCACAAACCTGAAATATTTCCGGTTGTCGAAAAACATCTGGGTAATAATGAAATCGGCTCCCGCATCAATTTTTTCCTTCAGGTACTGCATGTCTGACCGGCGGTTGGGAGCTTCCGGGTGCTTTTCCGGATAACCGGCCACCCCCACGGAAAAGCGGGTAGGAGTCGCGTTTTTCAGTTCCTCATCCAGATAGATCCCCCGGTTCATGTTCATGATCTGCCTAACCAGGTCCACCGCATGGGCATGTCCTCCCGGTTCGGGAATAAATGCCCGGGCCGATCTTTCAGGATCGCCCCTGAGAGTCAGCACGTTATGGATGCCCAGAAAATTAAGGTCGATCAGGGCATTTTCAGTCTCTTCCCGGGTAAATCCTCCGCAGATCATATGCGGGATCACCATAACCCGGTATTTGTATTTAATGGCGGCGGAAATAGCTACCGTGCCGGGTCTTTTCCAGATGGTTTTCCTTTCCATCAGGTGATCGCTCACATTCCGGTACACTACCTCCTCCCGGTGATAGGTCACGTTGATGTACGGCGGATCGAATTCCATCAGCGGATCCAGGTTTTTGTAAAGCGATTCGATGGTGTCTCCCTTGAGGGGCGGAAGCAGTTCAAAGGAAACCCTTGTTCTCTCAGGGGATTTTAAAATATCAACCAGCAGTTCTCCCATAATGATTTGATGTATAATTCAATACGGATGCCAGCCACTTTTCGGTCTCGGAAATACTCTGCCCTTTGCGCCGGGCATAATCCGTTACCTGGTCTTTTCCTATGCAGCCCACTTCAAGGTAAGCCGACTGAGGGTGGGAAAAAACCAGGGCGCATACCGAAGCGGCAGGTATCATCGAGAAATTTTCAGTCAGCCGGATTCCGGTGTGCCGGGTCACATCCAGCAGATCAAATATTTTTCCTTTTTCTGTATGATCGGGGCAGGCCGGATAGCCATAGGCAGGCCTCACTCCCTGGTAGCGGGATGCAAAAAGATCGGCCGGGCTCAGATCCTCGCCGGGAGCGTAGCCCCAGAATTCTTTCCTGATGCGTTCATGCATTCGTTCGGCGAACGCTTCCGCCAGGCGGTCGGCCAGGGCTTTCAGCATGATGAGGTGGTAATCGTCATGGTCTTTCCGGAACGATTCGGCCAGACCTTCCAGTCCGATGCCGGCGGTTACGGCCATAATCCCGATATGATCGGTTTTGCCAGAATTCTCGGGGGCAATGAAATCGGCCAGCGACTGGTGATTACCTGTGAGGGTTTTTTCTGTTTGCTGTCTCAGCATGTTCAGGGTCACCAGCTCACGATGCCGGTCATCCGGGTCGAAGACCACAATATCGTCACCCCGGCTCAGGGCCGGGAAAATGCCTGTAACGGCGTTTGCCTGCAGAGCTCCTTCGGAAAGGATGCGGTCAAGCAATTCCTGTGCGTCCTCGTACAGCTTTCCGGCTTCCGTCCCTTTTTCAGGATGATCGAGCAACTGGGGAAACCGGCCCTTCAGTTCCCATACATGGTAAAAAAAGGTCCAGTCAATATATTTTCTGAGCTCTTCCAGGGGATAATCCCGGAATATCCTTATGCCAATGTCCCTGGGGAAAGGGGGTTCATATGGCTCCCAGTTGACAGGGGTGGGATTCTTCCGGGCTTCCTTAAGGGAAATGTATTTTCGTGGCAAACCGGCATGCATCTGACGCAATGATTCATATTTTTCGCCGGTTTCACTCAAAAAGGCCTCTTTCTTTTCCTTCGACAGCAATTGTCCTGCTATCTGCACCGCCCGGGAAGCATCTTTAACATGGATCACTCCGGACGGGTATTCCGGATCGATCTTAACGGCCGTATGCATTACCGAGGTGGTGGCTCCGCCAACCAGAAGGGGTATCTGAAACCCTTTGCGTTTCATTTCTTTTGCCACATGCACCATTTCCTCCAGCGAAGGGGTGATCAGCCCGCTCAGGCCGATCAGGTCGACCTGCTCCCTGCGGGCGGTTTCCAGGATTTTTTCCGTCGGGACCATCACCCCCAGGTCGATCACCTGATAATGATTGCACCCCAGCACAATGCCCACAATGTTTTTGCCTATGTCGTGCACATCCCCCTTCACGGTGGCCAGCAGGATCTTTCCGGCAGAGGAGGGAACCCCGGTACCGGCCTGGTCTTTTTCCACCCAGGGTTGCAGGAAGGCCACGGCCTTTTTCATCACACGCGCACTTTTGATCACCTGGGGCAGGAACATTTTCCCGCTTCCGAACAGGTCGCCCACCACATCCATCCCTTTCATCAGAGGTCCCTCGATAATATCCAGTGCGCGGGGATAATGCTTCAGGGCCTCCTGCATATCCGGTTCAATGTGGTCGGCTATTCCTTTCACCAGGGAATGGGCGATGCGGTCTTCCAGCGGCAGCGACCTCCACTCGTCTTCCTCCTTTTCCGTTTTTTTCTCTTCCTCCATACCGGAAGCAAAAGTGATCAGCCTTTCTGTGGCATCTGGACGCCGGTTGAGGATCAGGTCTTCCACGTGTTTCAGCAGATCGGGAGGGATATCATCATATACCGGCAAAGCGCCTGCATTGACAATGCCCATATCCAGGCCTGCTTTGATAGCATGATACAGAAAAGCGGCATGCATGGCTTCCCGCACCCGGTTGTTCCCGCGGAAAGCGAACGACAGGTTACTGATGCCCCCGCTCACCCGGGTATGCGGCAGGTTTTCCTTGATCCAGCGTACAGCCCGGATGAAATCCAACGCATACGTGTTGTGTTCATCCATTCCCGTTCCAATGGTCAGAATGTTGGGGTCGAACACCAGATCGTGGGGAGGGAAACCCGCCTTTTCGGTGAGAAGCCGGTAAGAACGTTCACACACCCGTATTTTGCTTTCAAAATCCACTGCCTGCCCGTTTTCATCAAACGCCATCACCACGGCTGCCGCCCCAAAATCGCGGAGGGTGGAAGCCTGCTCCAGAAATACCTTTTCCCCTTCCTTCAGGCTGATGGAATTGACCAGGCTTTTTCCCTGCAGGCATTTCAATGCTGCCACGATCACCGGCCATCGCGAGGAATCGATCATTAACGGCACCCGGGCAATATCGGGATCGGATGCCAGCAGGTTCAGGAACCGCACCATGGCTTTTTCGGCGTCGAGCAGGGCATCGTCCATGTTTACATCGATTATCTGGGCACCGTTTTCTACCTGCTGGCGGGCCACCGAGAGGGCTTCCCCGAATTTCTCTTCCCGGATCAGGCGGGCAAACCTGCGGGAACCGGACACATTGGTCCGCTCGCCGATGTTGATAAAATTACTTCCGGGATATACGGTCAGAGGTTCCAGTCCGCTCAGGCGAAGAATGTGTTCCGCCGGAGCCGGTTTTCGCACCGGGAATTCACTGGCCACCGAGGCAAACAGGCGGATATGGTCCGGGGTGGTGCCGCAGCACCCTCCGATGATGTTCACATACCCTCTTTCAAGGAATTCCCTGGCATAGGAGGCCATTTCTTCCGGACCCTGATGGTATTCTCCGAACGGGTCGGGCATGCCGGCATTGGGATACACGGTAACGGGCCGGGAAGCGATGCGGGAGAGGGTCTCTACAAAGGGACCCAGTTCTTTTGCCCCGAGGGAACAATTCAGCCCGATGCTGAAAAGGGGAAAATGCGATAGGGAAATGACAAATGCCTCCAGGGTCTGGCCCGAAAGGGTTCTTCCGCTGGCATCACTCAGGGTACCCGAGACGATGACCGGAAGTTCTTTCCCTTTCGCTTGGAATTGTTCCCGGATGGCCATCAGGGCCGCCTTGGCGTTCAGGGTATCGAATACGGTTTCCACGATCAGCAGATCGGTGCCGCCGTCTATCAGCCCGCCGACCTGTTCGGCGTAAATTTTGCGCAGGTCGTCAAATCCTACTGCCCGGTACCCGGGATCTTCCACGCGGGGCGAGATGGAGGCGGTTTTGCTGGTGGGGCCGACAGATCCAGCCACGAAACGGGGTTTACCGGGATCCTTTTCCGTCCATTCCCGGGCTGCTTCAGCGGCAAGGGAGGCCGACGCCCGGTTCATGTCATACACCTTATTTTCCATGCCGTAATCGGCCATGCTGATCCGGTTGGCATTGAACGTGTTGGTTTCGATGATATCGGCCCCGGCTTCCAGGTATTGATGGTGTATTTCACGGATCACCCCCGGCCGGGTAAGAGAAAGTACATCATTACAGCCTTTCAGCGAACGGGGGTGGTTCCTGAACAGATCCCCCCTGAAATCGTCCTCTTCCAGCCGGTAATGCTGGATCATGGTCCCCATGGCCCCGTCCAGCACCAGGATGCGTTTGCCTGCTTCTTCCCGAATATCTTTTCTTTTCATGGTGTGAAAGTTAGGCAAAGATTCTGAAACGGATTTTTCCGGCAATTCCCAGCTTTTCCTCCCTGATGGCGATGACCGAGAGTATTTCCGGTATCTTCCCCGCCATCTGCACGGTTTTTTCCACATCTTTTTCCCGGCTGATACGGTTGCACCAGGCGGTGGCCAGGGCATCGGCCAGGGAACAGTCGCGGCAGGCTATCATCACCGCATCGGCCCTGCCGTAACTGAAAGAATGCCCGAATGTCCCCGAGGAGGTGCAGACGCCCAGGGGAGCATATTCAGGGACTACTTCCAGGCCCGCTTTCCCTGTAAAGGGAGAATCACCCGCATCCACAGCCACGGTTAAGGGTGATTCGATATGCAGCCAGATATCTCCTCCGTTTTCCACTGTCAGTTCCCGCACGGAAAATTCCTTTTTCAGCCTTTCCCCGGCTATGGCCGAGAAAGTACCGGCCACAGCCGCCATGGGCCCTACTCCTGCTTTTGCTGAGGCGGCACACATGCGCCTGACTACCTCGGGGGCTTCGGGGTCGGCCGGCAGGGGAGTGTGGGAATGGAAAAACCCCGGATGTGACAGGGCATATCCCACCAGGTCTTTCCGGATGTCTTTCAGGGTCTGTTTAACAGATTTTTCCATCCGGGAATCGCGGGAAGCATGGTCCACCCCTATCCACAGGTCGGTTTCTTCCAGCACAATCCGGAAATAACTGAAACGCAAATGATCGGCTTTCCGGCGGTATGTTCGTTCCTGATACCCCATGATCATACGGCAAATTCAAGTGTAAACAGCCCCAGCGGGCAGGCACGGGCACACAGCCCGCAGGCAATGCATTTTTCAGGGGTGAATACCAGCTCGCGGGTGATGCGGTCCATCTCCAGGGCTCCGGAAAAACACACGGCGGTGCAGCTTCCGCAATGAATGCACGGGTCCTGTTGAAAATGGATCTTTTCGGCTACCGGCTCCCAGGTAATCATCCTGCTTTCCAGGTACCCCAGCCCTTTTTCCAGGTTTCCTTTCGTACTGCTGATCTCGAGCAGCAGCTTTCCTTCCTGGCCGGCATTGATCTCGGCCCGCAGAATATTGATATCGAGACCGAAATCCCTGATAAGCCGGCAGGTTACCGGCTCATTGGTCGACTCCGGGGGAAAGGTCAGTACAAATTTCTTTTTCATGGTGTATGTCTCTGTAAGCTATGAATAATTCGGATTGATCAGCTCAGTGTTTCCACCGGCTGGGTCAGAGAAAATTTTCCCTGCCTGATCTCTTTGGCCAGTACGACGGCAATGCGGCGGGCCACCGGCAGGCTCGACATGGGAGCCGTTCTTACCTTTTTTCCTTTCAGGTGCAGATACCCCGATAGCAACTGTCTGTAATTCACCCTTCCCAGTTCCTCGTGGGATGGGGAAGCATAGTCGGTGATGGTGGTCTCGATCTGTTCGTTTCTGATAGAAACGCGGGCAGCCATATCTTCATCCAGCACCGGTACGGGGATTCCGATCCCCACGAACAGGCTCACCCCATATTTTTCGAAATAGGCTGCCCGGATGTAAGCCGTGTCCATTTCCTTTGCATCACCCGTTACCGCCAGGGTGGCGGCATTTTTCAGGGGAATGCCGTGGGCGTTTCTCTCCACGTCGGTGCGGAACTGGGTTCCCCTGCCCGTAACATAGCCCCGGCCTCCGCCCAGGAATATCCGGGTTCCCACCCCGATGGTCCTGAGCCAGGGGTCATTCAGCAGGGGGCTGAGTTCTCCCGAGGTGGAATAGGTCAGATTCCCCAGCCTGGGCAGAAGCACTCCCATATACGTGTAGAGTGTCCTGTCGGAAGTGTTTACGGCCGCCGCATAATTCTGGTAGGCATTCCTGGGATTGAACAGAATCATTTCGTTGACAGTATGCCTGCTGATCTTTCCGTTGAAAGATTTCAGGGGATAACAATCGGTGCCCTTTGCCCGGCAGGTGATTTCCACCTCCTTTCCTGCAATCAGTTCTTCAATAAGGTGTGCTCCCCCGTATCCGGGCCGGCTTTCCGATTCGGAAGTAGCGCCGATATAGGCATCTACGGCGGCAATGCCGGCATATACCGGTACGTCGTTTAGCAGGACCTGTTCCATCCGCATGGGCGGCCGGGTATGCCCTACATTGATAAACATCCCCGAGGAACACATGGGTGCGAACGTGGCGGTGGTCACCACGTCTACTTTCCGGAATATTTCGGCCGGTGGCAGCGTTTTCGACAGTTCCGACACTTCCGAAGCGGTCAGGACCACCGCCCTGCCGCTTTTTATCTTCTGGTTGATTTCTTCGTATGTTCTTCTTTTCTGCATGATGCCTGCCTAATGTTTTATGGTATAACAAACCAATCACGGTGCGCTCCTTTCAGGAGCGGATGATCCTGAAATATTCCCTTCCGGAAAATGAGGGAAGGGATCAGCGCATGCACATAGGCATCAGCGGCATGATAAAATTACGGAAGCGTAAATGGATACGCGGAGGAAGGTAAATAACGGCTTGCCGGTGTTGTTCAGGTTTCATTCTCTTGACATTTAATTTATTATCTCCCGGCCTTTCCGGGATTAGGTATTAGCACCTTTTCTGCCCGGGGCAGATGGTTGCTAGAGGTTCACAGAGCCTAATCTCTCCCCTCTTCTGAATAAATCAAATGCCCGAAACCGAACATTTGAATATCGAACGACAAAACTAAGCCATTCCTTTCATTTCTCCAAATAAAAATGGCAGGTATGACGGGTGTGCCGTAAGTTTCAGAACTCAGGGCCGTTTCCTTTCCCATCCGTTGCGGAATTATTATTACTTTTACAGGAACAAAATCAAGGCTGGTTATGGCAGATTCCCTGATGATATACAATACCCTGACGCGGAAAAAAGAAGTTTTCGAACCGCTTCATCCCGGGCATGTGGGATTGTATGTTTGCGGGCCCACTGTATATGGTGATGCACACCTGGGTCATGCCCGTCCCGCTATCAGCTTTGATGTACTGTTTCGGTATCTTACCCACCTGGGATATAAAGTAAGGTATGTGCGGAACATAACCGATGTGGGACACCTGGAGCAGGATGCCGACGAAGGGGAGGACAAAATAGCCCGGAAGGCCCGGCTGGAGAAAATGGAGCCTATGGAAGTGGTGCAGTATTATATGAACCGCTACCATGAAAACATGCGTCAGCTGAATGTGCTTCCCCCCAGCATCGAGCCCATGGCATCCGGTCATATCATTGAACAGCAGCAAATGGTGAAAAGGATCCTGCAGAACGGGTACGCCTATGAAAAGAACGGCTCTGTGTACTTCGACCTGAAAAAATACAGCGAAACGTATCCTTACGGAAAACTTTCGGGGAGGGTGATGGACGACCTGATGACCTATACACGAGAACTGGAGGGACAGGAGGAGAAAAAACATCCTTTTGATTTTGCCCTCTGGAAAAAAGCAGGACCCACACACCTGATGAAATGGCCCTCTCCCTGGGGGGAAGGATTTCCCGGATGGCACCTGGAATGCTCGGTGATGAGCACCAGATACCTTGGAGAAGAGTTTGATATTCACGGAGGCGGCATGGACCTGGTATTCCCGCACCATGAATGTGAAATTGCCCAGTCTACCGCCGCCCTGGGGAAATCTTCCGTACGCTACTGGATGCACAACAACATGGTGACCCTGAATGGGCAGAAAATGGGCAAGTCGCTGGGAAACGCCGTTTCCCTGGAAGAATTTTTCACCGGCAATCATCCCCTGATCGAAAATGCCTACAGTCCCATGACCATCCGGTTCTTTATTCTGCAGGCACACTACCGGAGTACCGTCGATTTTTCCAATCCGGCCCTGCAGGCGGCGGAAAAAGGGCTGGAACGCCTGTTCAACGGCATGCGTACGCTGGAGAAACTGAAACCCGCAGCACAGACTACCGGCTGGAGCAACACGGAATTCCGCGATGTTTGCTATGCCGCCATGAATGACGACCTGCAAACACCCCTGGTAATATCGCAGTTGTTTGAAGCAGTGCGTTATGTCCATTCCGTGAAGGCGGGTACCGAAAGCATAACCGCCTCCGATCTGGAGGAGCTGAAAAGCCTGTTCAAAACCTTTGCCATCGAGATACTGGGCCTGCGCCCGGAAGAAAGCGGCTTCAGCAGCCGTTTGCCCGCGGATCTCATGGACCTGATCATTCGTCTTAGATCGGAAGCGAGGAAAAGAAAAGACTTCACCACGGCCGATGAAATAAGAAATAAGCTGGAGAAACTAGGTATTATACTGAAAGACAGCAAGGAAGGTACCGAATGGGAAATGAAGGAATAATACCCGGTCTGCCGGATGTGATAGGCAACTGGAAATCCGGCGAGGTACAGGTCGGATCGCTGACCATCGGGGGCAACTCCCCGCTCAGGATCCAGTCGATGACCAGTACCGACACCTGCCAGACGGAAGTAACCCTGCAACAGATCCGGCGCCTGGTAGAGGCCGGCTGCGAGCTGGTACGATGCACCACCCAGGGGAAAAAGGAGCTCGGAGCCCTGGCTTCCATGCGGAAGAAACTGCGGAAAGAAGGGGTGCATGTTCCCCTGGCTGCCGACGTCCATTACCTTCCCGACCTGGCCCTGGAGGCTGCCGGTGTGGTGGATAAGGTCCGGATCAATCCGGGCAACTACGGAATCGGACCGCGACAACGGGCACTTGTCCCCGAAGAGGCCAGAAAGCTGCAAAAGGAATATTTTACACGGCTTATCCAACGGTGCCGGGAAACGGGAACAGCCATTCGTGTGGGGGTAAATCACGGATCACTCTCGGAACATATCATGCAGGAATACGGGGATACTCCCGAAGGAATGGTGGAATCGGCCATGGAGTTTTTACGGGTATGCCGGAACATGCAGTTTCCGAATGTGATTGTGTCCATGAAATCGAGCAACACCCGTGTCATGGTACAGGCCACCCGTTTGCTGGTGTGGAAAATGTGGAGAGAGGACATGCACTATCCCCTGCATTTGGGTGTGACCGAGGCGGGAGAGGGAGAAGATGGACGCATACGATCGGCCGTGGGGATTGCCGGGTTGCTGATCGACGGCATCGGCGATACCATCCGGGTTTCTCTTACGGAAGATCCGGTGAAGGAGATTCCCGTGGCAAAAAAAATCGCCCGGTATTCGTTGCGCATGCCGGCCCAGGGCAGCCGGAAGCGTCCTGTTTCCTTTCTGGAATGGGAGAGAAGAAAAACCCGCCCTGTGCTGAATGCAGGCGGAGACCATCCCCCCGTACTGATTGCCGGCCTGAACGGGAAAAAAATTCCGGCCGGTGGGCAGGATAAGGGCCCCTCCGCCGATTTCTGCTTTGTCCCTTCAGAAAAACAGCTTGGCTTGATTCCCCCGGGAAAGGCGGGGATTGTACCTTATCAATGCTGGCAATCCCTGGCAGAAAAGCCTTCCCGTATTTATCCCCTGCTCGACAGCCGCTACCATGCTGCCATGGCCTCGTGGAAAGACAACCCTTTCTTTGTTGAGGTAGCCGCCCCGGCAGAGATAACCCGGCTGGCGGATATCCTGAAGAAAAACCTGCCCGCGATTCTGGTGATACGGCTTCCCGATAAGCATGCGGTGGAGTGTCTGGAAGAATGCTTTTATCTGATCCATGAGCATGGACTGGGAATTCCGGTCATTCTGAGAAAGAAATACAGTGAAGCCGACCCGGAAGACCTGTTCATCAGGGCTTCGTGCGAAACGGGGCCCTTCTGCCTCGACGGACTGGTTGACGGGTTGTGGATTGAAGAAGATCCCCCCTTTGGCCCGGACAATGCCGTTTCCCTGGGAGCCGGCATTCTGCAGGCATCCAGGCTGAGGATGTACCGCAACGAATACATTTCCTGTCCTTCCTGCGGACGAACCCTGTTCAACATTCAGAAAGTTACGGCCCGCGTCAGGGAAAAAACCTGCCACCTGAACGGGCTCCGTATTGCCGTGATGGGCTGCATGGTGAACGGACCCGGAG
>DQWH01000146.1 GCA_011042635.1 Bacteroidota bacterium
ATTCACGGCTTTTCCTCACCGAAGATCATTCCCGTTTACAAAAGGTATAATGCTTTCAACCATTACGTATCCATCAGCAACGCCGACCGCAGCAGTGAGCTGAAATACATCGCCACCGTGTACAACGGGATCGACAGCAGCCAGTTCACCCTGAATGAACATCGGGAAGACTACCTGTTGCTTTTTGGAAGGATCCGCCCCGACAAGGGAACCCATGAGGCAATCGAAATGGCCAAAAAGGCCGGGATGAAGCTGATCATAGCTGGAATTGTGCAGGACCGGAAATATTTCGAAGAAAAAATCGCCCCCCACCTGAACCACGACGATATCGTTTACGAAGGAAGTGCCGGACCCGAAAAAAGGAATCTCCTGCTGGGAAAAGCTTATGCCCTGCTCCATCCCATCCGTTTCAACGAACCGTTCGGACTGAGTGTGGCGGAATCGATGTTCTGCGGCACACCGGTCATTGCCTTCAACAGGGGGTCCATGCCGGAATTAATCCGCGACGGAAAAACGGGATTTCTGGTAAGGAACACAGACGAAGCCGTGGACAGACTGGCAGATATTCCGAAAATCCGCCGTGCCGATTGCAGAAAATGGGCTGAAGAAAATTTCAGTATGGAAAAAATGATCGAAGGGTACCTGTCGGTGTATGAAAAGGTGCTGGGGGGTCAGAGCCACCGTCACTGAACGGCTGGTTCCCTGAAGGGTTCCCAAATATTTTTAAATTTTTTAACAATTGTTACAATCAATTAATTTTCAATGTTTTTCTTGATATAGCCTGCAAGGTCACCGGTTTCGTACGGTTCATGTGTATTTGAAAATATCATTCAGATTTTATCTTTGCATGCCGTATTGTTTTATAATAAATAAATAACTGGAGGATTTTTATTATGGCAATGCGCAGATACTTTTCCCGAAAACTACTGATCCCGCTGATCCTTCTTTTTACAGGACATTTTTCTGCTCTGGCAGACGGGAATATTGTATTGTATACTCCCTACACAAAAATTTCTGTCCCCCCGGGGCAAACCGTCGATTATTCCATTGATGTGAAGAACAACGGGAGCAACCTGACCAATGTGCCAGTATATGTACGCGGATTGCCCTCAGGATGGGATTACAACCTGAAGTCGGGCGGCTGGAATATCCAGCAGATCTCCGTCCTGCCGGGCGAGTCAAAAAACATGACTCTTACCGTCAATGTTCCCATGAAAGTGAATAAAGGCAATTATTCCTTCCAGGTAGTGACCCGGGGGTACGGGGTACTTCCCCTGGTGATACACGTGTCGGAACAGGGAACCTACAAGTCGGAGTTCACCTGCCAGCAGGCCAATATGCAGGGACATGCCACTTCGGGTTTTACGTTCTCCACCCAGCTGAAAAACCATACCGGAGAAAAACAGCTGTATTCCCTTCAGGCAAATCCGCCCAGGGGATGGGAAGTAATTTTCAAACCCAATTACAAACAGGCCACGGCAGTGGAAATTGAACCGAATGCCACCACCAATATCACGGTGGAGGTAAAACCCCCTTACAATGTCAAAGCGGGAACGTATAAAATACCCCTGCTTGCGGTAAACAATGCCACCTCCGCCGAACTGGAGCTGGAAGTGGTGATCACCGGAAAGTATGAAATGGAACTGACCACTCCCAGCGGCCTGCTGAGTTCCAGCATTACGGCCGGCAAGGAAAAAACCGTGGAGCTGCTTCTCAAAAATACCGGGTCAAGTCCGCTGGACGATATCACGTTCAGTGCCTCAAAACCAATGCACTGGGAGGTAAGCTTCGATCCCGATACCATCTCGCATCTGGAGGCCGGTGAAAACTATACGGTGAAAGCCGACATTAGAGCATATGATAAAGCCATACCGGGCGATTATGTAGTCACCCTCAGCGCCCGTACCCCCGAAACTTCCTCAAAGGCATCGTTTAGGATGTCGGTAAAAACACCGCTTCTATGGGGATGGCTGGGAATACTCATCATCCTGGCCGTGATAGGAGCAATTTACTATCTTTTCCGCAAATATGGAAGGAGGTAAATCATGTCGAGGGTTATCGAAATATCCGGTCTGACAAAAAATTACGGATCGTTTGTTGCGGTAGACCATCTGAACCTGTCCATTGAAGAAGGCGAGATTTTCGGGTTGCTGGGACCCAACGGGGCCGGCAAATCCACTACCATTCTCATGCTCATGGGCCTGACGGAACCCGATGAGGGCACGGTGCGGGTGTGCGGTATCGATCCGGTCACCCATCCGGTAGAAGTAAAAAAGATCGTGGGGTACCTTCCGGAGGATGTCGGCTTTTACGATAATATGACGGGGCTGGAAAACCTGGCCTATACCGCGGGTCTGAACGGCATGCCCCGGAAAGAATCTCTGGAAAGATCCCGTCAGATGCTGGTAAAAGTGGGGCTGGGGAACGAAATGGATAAAAAAGCGGGAAAATATTCCCGCGGCATGAGACAACGGCTGGGCCTGGCCGATGTGCTGATCAAGCAACCCAGGATCATCATCCTCGACGAGCCCACCCTGGGCATTGACCCGGCCGGCATCAGGGAATTTCTCGATCTCATTGCCCAACTGAGTAAAAAAGAGGGGATCACCGTGCTTTTCTCTTCCCATCATTTGCACCAGGTTCAGCAGGTATGCGACCGGGTGGGCATATTCGTGAAAGGCAGGCTGCTGGCCGAAGGGAACATCAACTCGCTGGCCGAAAAACTCTTTTCAAAAACTGCCTATACGGTAGAGGCAGGGATCAGTGAATATCCGGAAGAAAAATCCCCGGCAACGGTAAAGGTCTCTGCCAGGAAGGTAGCCGGCGCACTGAAAAAACTTAAAGGGGTGGTCAGTGTTAAAGATACGGATCACATGCTGCAGATCGAATGCATCGGCGACATAACCCCCGAAATTGCCCGGACCATTGTGCAAACCGGTGCCGGATTGAATTACCTGAGAAAGAGGGAATACGGATTGAATGAAATTTACTATCGATATTTTGAAGGAGGAGATACCGATGAGTAAAATGGCACATCAGGCAGGCTCTGCTTTATCAAACCTCGTGCAGCTCTTATCGTTGAAAAAAAAGGATGCTGCAGGAACCAGACCAGTCCACCCATTCCGGGTGATGGTGCGAAAAGAAATGGCCGATCATATCAACAGCTGGCGATTCCTCATTCTGATCGGGATCATTTTCCTTACCTGCATCGGCTCTATGTATACGGCCCTGACAGGCCTTCAGAAAGCCGATACCGGAGATGCGGAAAATGCCTTTTTCTTTCTGAAGCTGTTTACCGTTTCCGACGGCACCCTGCCCTCCTTTTTTCTTTTCATTGCCTTCCTGGGCCCTTTGCTGGGCATCAGTATGGGTTTTGATTCAGTCAATTCCGAACAAAACCGGGGAACCCTGAGCCGTATCCTGGCACAACCCATCCCCCGCGATTATGTGATCAATGCCAAATTCACCGGGGCCCTGCTGGTGATCGGAGCACTGCTGTTCGCCCTCAGCATCCTGGTGATCGGTTCCGGACTAATCGCACTGGGAATACCGCCTACAGCGGGAGAATTCATACGCATCATACTGTTCACCCTGATCAGCGTCATTTACATTTCCTTCTGGCTAAACCTGTCGGTATTCTTTTCCGTACGGTTTAAACAGCCTGCCACCTCGGCCCTGTCAGGTATTGCCGTATGGCTTTTCTTCGTTATCTTCTATCCGCTCATTCTGAACATCATTACCAGGGGACTTCAGCCGTCGCCCTACGCATCCGAAAGGGCGGTATACCTGTATGAAAAACTGAAATTCCTCCTGGTACAGGTCATGCCCAACGAACTATACAATGAAGCCGTTTCTACCCTCCTTACTCCCTCGGTAAGGAGCCTGGGACCCCTCACCATCGAACAGTTGCACGGAGCCATTCCAGGTCCGTTGCCCCTGGGACAGAGCCTGCTGGTCATCTGGCCTCAGATCACCGGACTGATCGCCATTACAACCCTGTGTTTCATCCTGTCGTATACATCTTTTATGAGAAAGGAAATACGTTCAGGAACCTAACCAGATACAGGATCGGCAGGAAAATTTCTTAACCGGCGCCTCCCGGTTATTCATGATTCAGCAGTTCCCTGAGCAAAAGGTCCATATCCACCCCGGCGAATGAGGTGGCGTAATCGCTCATGGCATAGGGAATGATCAGTTGATTGTTGTGGATGAATGCCCCGCAGGTATACACCACATTGGGCACGTATCCTGCCCGTTCGTCTTCGCTGGGCAGCAGCAAAGGCTCTTTCAGGCGACCGATCACCCGGGTGGGGTCGTCGCGGTCGAGCAGGCAGGCCCCCAGACAGTATTTTCTTACCGGTCCCACCCCGTGCGTGATCAGCAGCCATCCTTTTTCAGTTTCTATGGGAGAACCCCCGTTCCCTATCTGCACCAGTTCCCAGTTATAGACCGGTTCCGACAGAAGGATCGCCTCACTCCATTTATGCAAATTATCCGAGAACATGATGTAATTGTTCACCCCGTCAACCCGGCTGATCATAGCATATTTCCCGTTGATCTTCCTGGGGAACAGGGCCATGTTCTTGTCAATGGCATACAGCCCGTGGAGGGGAAATATTTTGAAGTTATAAAAATCCTTTGTCTCGATCATCTTGGGCAGGATAGTATATCCGTCGTAAGCAGTGTATATGCCGTAATAAATATATTCGCCGTTACCGTCCCTGAATTTTACAAAACGGGCATCTTCAATCCCGTTTCTTTCGAATTTGGAAATGGGAAAGATCACCCGTTCCGACAGATCGGTATCATATGAAAAATGAATTTCGGTATGTGAATCGGCCAGCCAGAAGATCTCATCCAGGGCTTTCTGCTGTTCCATCAGGCGGTATCCGTTCAGGTTCTTGGCCACCTCAACGGCTTCCCTGATCTGATCATAGTTGAACTCCTGCGGAAGCTGCTCCAGCACCATTTCATAGTGTTCCCGTGCAATCTGCATGTCCTTCAGCTTGCTGACAAAATCCTCCTTATCGTACAGATGGCTTTTGATGAGTTCTGCTTCCCCGATCTGGTCACCGACCTTCTGCATGAGCACCTCATTCCTTTCGTTCAAAATGGCCCTCCGGAAAATCAGGGATGATATATGTCCTTCCCCCGTCGCCCTCAGGCTGATGATCACCCGCTTCTGACCTTCCTGTAATCCGCTCTGGTCGTAATCTTCCACAATGGAGGGATTGAACAGGGCCGCCGATTCCAGGGCATACTCCATGGTAAAATACGAACCGATAAGCAATTTGCGCCATTCAGATATCTTCCGGCCTCTGTTCGCATCATCCACCAGATGTTTGACCTTCAGGTAATTGTTTTTAAAAATTTTGGTAATGCTACGGTGGCGCATGGAAAATTCGCGCAGGATCTGATGCAGCAATATTTCCGCTTCGTCTTCGGGCATGGCTATCACTCTGGATATCAACTTCCTGGCTCGCTCTTCCCCATTGTAGAAAAACCTTGCAATCACCCGGTTATTATCCGGGTAAATCACGGTAGCTTTTCTTTCAACCGGCAATTTCATATTATTTCTGTTATATAACTGGCATACCCGGCTGTTTTTTCATAACGGGTGTGACAGCCCGGGGCATAATCAGGGCATAAAAATAATAAATGTTTCCACACGTCATTAACCTCCTGTGCATAAGAAAAAGCCCGGAAACCGACCACGGGAACAAAAATAGAGCAACCGGCCAGGGGGAAGAAAAAAGGGCAACTTGCCGGTTGCCCTTTCATCATTCAGAAAATTCTGTTTATTTTTCACTACCAGGGCCTTCCTTGGCAATGGAATCGCGCATGTCGGTATCGGCCTCGATATTCTTGATGCGGTAATAATCCATAATCCCCAGGTTCCCCGAGCGGAAGGCATCGGCAATGGCCAGGGGAATCTTCACCTCGGCCTCGATCACCTTGGCGCGGGCTTCCTGGGCCTTGGCCGTCATTTCCTGCTCATATGCCACGGCCATGGCTCTTCTTTCCTCGGCCTTGGCCTGGGCAATGTTCTTGTCGGCGTTGGCCTGGTCGATCTGCAGGCTGGCCCCGATGTTTTTGCCAATGTCGATATCGGCAATATCAATGGACAGGATTTCAAAAGCCGTTCCCGCATCCAGTCCTTTCTCCAGCACCACCCGGGAAATGCTGTCGGGATTTTCCAGCACCGCCTTGTGGGAATCGGACGACCCGATGGAAGAAACGATCCCTTCGCCTACCCTGGCCAGAACGGTTTCCTCACCGGCACCTCCCACCAGCTGTTTGATACTTGCCCTCACGGTCACCCGTGCCTTGGCAATAAGCTGTATTCCGTCTTTCGCCACGGCGGTAACGGGAGGCGTATTAATCACCTTGGGGTTCACCGACATCTGCACAGCCTCGAACACATCCCTCCCCGCCAGGTCAATGGCGGTAGCCATCTGAAACGGCAGGTCGATATTGGCCTTATCGGCCGAAACCAGGGCATGCACTACTCTTTCCACATGGCCTCCTGCCAGGTAATGCGCTTCCAGCTGGTCGCGCTTGATGGTCTGCAATCCGGCCTTGTGGGCTTCAATCATGGCCCGAACAATCACTGCGGGCGGCACTTTTCTCCAGCGCATGAAGACCAGCTGAAGAAGCGAGATGCGTACCCCGGAAACCAGTGCCTGAAACCACAGTCCGATGGGTACCAGGTAAAGAATGAGCCAAAGCAGGACAAAGGCTGCAATGACAATAACAATATAAAATCCAATTCCTTCCATATCTAATCAGTTTTTGGTTTAACGATAAGCTTGTTACCTTCCACCCGTACTACGGTGACAGGAGCATGGGGTTCCAGGTAGCCATCCAGGATCTTCCCTTCAAACACCTTCCCGTTCACCATCACCTTTCCGATGGGATTGAGCCGGGTAAGGGTTTCGCCTTCAGCCCCTTTCTCTACTTTTTCCTGCAGAGGAGAAACGGTTTCCACCCGGCTGTCGATATTGGTTCCCAGCATCACCCGCCGCCAGGTCTTCGATTTGAGAGCCATGGCCAGCACCAGCACCGAAACCACTATGGTTCCCAAAAGAATATAAGTCCCCACCACGGGGCCGTGAAAATGGTACCCCAGGTATATGCTGCCGATCAGCAGGATAGCCCCGCCGATACCTGCCACGGTAATACCCGGAACCAGAAGGAATTCGACCAGGAACAGAATAATCCCCAGCAGAATAAGCAGTATGATGACAGTAACCGACATACCCTGTACCATTATGATTCCATGGAAACTACCAGGCCCTTGCGGGCCAGTTCACCCTGCTGGTGCAACAGCACATCGCGGTTGCCTTTCTTCACCAGACATTTCCCCTTCGTATGGGCAATAAAAGCACATTGCTCGGCCTGTTCGGCCGTATGATCCAACACTTCCATCAGTGAACCGATCACAAAATCGAAAGCATGGTGATCGTCGTTGTGCAATATCAGCGACCAGCCACGATTGTCATTCTTTTTCTCCTGCCCGAACAGTTCCTTCTTTCCTGATTCCTCATTCATAGCTTCCCTCCCGGGATTATTCGTTTGTCATATTACGGGCCCGTTCCACTCCGATCCTCCGGCCCTCCAGGTAGGCGGTCACAAACGCATCGGTCAGACCGTTTTCCGCCAGCCTGTTCCTGAACCGAACTGCTTCATCAAATGTATAAAAATTTCCGATAATATATACAGTCAGACCCTGTTCATCGGTTCTTTTTTCTACCTGTGCCCCGCCCGAGGCCTCCCGGTAATTATTTTCCGCGGCAGGAGGAAGCGTTCCCCTGAAGGCTCCCACCTGTACCTTGAAAACGGGCACGGCCCCATCCGTTCTTTCCCTCACAGTTTCCCGGGATATTCCCTTACGGGCCGTATGTTCCCGTCCCTCAAGGGAACGGGCCCGAGAAAGGGCGATCCGGTTTCCGTTCAGGGTAGCCACCAGAAAGGCCTGATCGGATATGGTTTCACGTACCAGACCCAAAACCTGCTGTGCTTCGTCGTACGAACGATACTGCCCCACATAATAACGGATCAGCTCCGTTCCGGGAACGGTTTCCCGGGTTACCGGTGTATATCCGTGGAAGTATTCCTCTTGGACGGGACTGCTGAACACCCCAACCTGTATTTTGTATTCCAGCCCGACGGCACCGGTGTAAGCGGGTGATGCCTCTGTTTTTGCCGCAGTGGCACCATACTCTTCCTTAACTTCTGCTTCCTGCCACAGTTCAACCTTCCGTTCGGCTTCGGTTTCATGTGAAATATCTCTACTCTGTGTATCCGACCCCTCACCTGTTCTCCCCGGCCAGGACACCACCGGCCGGGCATCGTACGGTTCTTCGGGAACCCCGGCATGGTCATCTACCCTGCCGGAAGGCTTGTCCCGGGAGTCTGCAGATGTGCCCGTGATCAGGATCGCCGATCCGGGATCATGCCGCCGGATCCCTGCAGCGGTTTCGAATGCCCGTTTCTGATTTTCAAGAGTCACCAGTTCATACGCATTCGCTTCCACCAGTCCCTGGTATTTCTGTTCCTGGTTCAGATGTTCCATGGCTTCCTGGCACAGCGTCTGGGCGCGGGCATATTGTTCCCGGGCACGTTCGCAGAAGAGAGTGATCCTGCCGGTCACCTCCTCCTCGACAGTACCCGTCAAACGGTCCAGCACATCATTGAACAACAGGTATTTGTTTTCATTCACTACATGGTATACTTCCACAGCAATCATTTTGTATTCCATGGCTTTTTCATCCTCTTTCTCTGCCCGTTTATGAAACCTTCTCATCTGCGACTGGTTTCTGGCCCCGTCGGCCCGGACCCGCCATTCCACAGCTTTCCGTTCCGCCTCCCTGGCTTTTGACATATACTCATTCCCTGTTTGCTCCAGAGCCAGCCATTCATCCAGCCGGTTCAGTTCATTCCTTCTGAACAGTTTCCGGAAGGGATCTTCCCGGTAAAAAAGATCGGAGGGGTGTTCAGGAAACCGAGCAGTATCCTGCAGATCACCCGCAGAAAGGCTTCCGGCATACCCCGCGGGAACGTTATCCGGCAGGAACAGGGCTTCCTGTTCCAGTTCGTAGGCCTGCTGAAACAGAGCATCGGCCTGTTGCTGATACCTGATCTGCTGCAGTTCCAGACTGTCTATCCCCTGTTGCAGGCTTTTCCGCTTTTCCGCTCCTCTTTCCCTGGTCAGTTCCTGCTTTCTGGCCATAACAACACGTGAAAGGGAGTCGGATAGTGCCTCTCTCTCCATGGCCAGTGTGATCAGCCGGTCATGCTCACTTGCCACTGAGGCTTTGCCGGAAACCTGGCACCACCCTTTCGGGGAAGCGGCAACAAACAAAAGGAGTATAATTATTTTGCAGAAAGACAGAAGAAAACGTCTGGAAAAAGAACATACGCTCATCACACCGGAATTTCTTGTGAGGGTAAAGTTAAAAAAATAAAACCGGAACGGAATATAACAGGATGTTGATAAAGAACCCCCTTCCGGTGGGGTCATATTCATGGAAACTTGTTACTTTTACCATAAATTCAAAACATGGAAAAACCGAAAACAGGCGACCCTGCCCCGGACTTCTCCGGAACCGATCAGAACGGGAAAACCATCCGTCTGAAGGATTACCGGGGCGGCAGGCTGGTGTTGTATTTTTACCCGAAAGACAACACCCCGGGGTGCACGTCAGAAGCCTGCAACCTGCGGGACAATTATGAAGATCTACTGAACAGGGGGTTCCGCATCATAGGGGTTAGCCCCGACAGTACAACATCCCACCAGAAATTCAGCACAAAGCACAGTCTTCCTTTTCCCCTGATCTCCGATACCGACAAATCCATCATGAAAGCTTACGGGGCCTGGGGAGAAAAGAGCATGTACGGAAAAAAATACATGGGAGTGCTCAGAAAAACCTTTATCATTTCGGAAGACGGGATTATAGAGAATATAAATATATTCGATAAAGTCAATACCCGGGATCATACCCGTCAGATACTTGAAACCCTTGAAAAATAACTGCAATACTGATCATCATATGGACACGGAAAAGAAAAAAAACAACGTGAACAAAGAAAAACTGAAAGCCCTCCAGCTCACCCTCGACAAGATTGAAAAAGGGTACGGAAAGGGTACTATCATGAAACTGGGAGACCAGGCGGTGGTGGATGTCCCCAGCATCTCTTCCGGCTCGATCGCCCTTGACATAGCCCTGGGCGTGGGCGGTTACCCCCGCGGACGGGTAGTTGAGATCTACGGTCCGGAATCGTCGGGAAAAACCACCCTGGCTATTCATGCCATTGCCGAAGCCCAGAAAAACGGGGGCATTGCCGCCTTTATTGATGCGGAACATGCTTTTGACCGGTTTTACGCCGAGAAACTGGGGGTGGACCTCGATAACCTGCTCATCTCGCAACCCGATAACGGCGAGCAGGCCCTGGAAATAACCGACCACCTCATCCGGTCGGGTGCCATCGATATTATCGTGATCGACTCGGTAGCAGCACTGACCCCCAGGGCCGAGATCGAAGGCGAGATGGGGGATTCAAAAATGGGGCTGCAGGCCCGGCTGATGTCGCAGGCCCTGAGAAAACTCACGGCCAATATCAGCAAAACAAACACCTGCTGCATTTTCATCAACCAGCTGAGGGAAAAGATCGGGGTCATGTTCGGGAACCCGGAAACCACCACCGGAGGAAATGCCCTGAAATTTTATGCCTCAGTAAGGGTTGATATCCGGAAAATCGGCCAGATCAAGGAAGGCGAGGATGTGACCGGAAGCCGCACCCGGGTAAAGATTGTCAAGAACAAGGTGGCTCCACCTTTCCGGAAGGCCGAATTCGACATCATGTACGGCGAGGGCATCTCCCGCACCGGCGAGATCATCGATCTGGGTGTGGATCTGAATGTGATCAAGAAAAGCGGTTCGTGGTTCAGCTACGGCGATACCCGCCTGGGGCAGGGCCGCGAGGCCGTCAAGCAGATCCTGAACGACAATCCAGAACTGGCCGAAGAACTGAAAGCCGCCATCATCGAAGCCATGAAGGGCAAGCCCGAACCGGCAGCCAAAAAAGAAAAGGAATAGAAATATCCTGAACCAGTAAAACAGTACGGACATGTCACATCATCTGTTACGGGCAGCAGGATTCATGCTGCTCGGACTGGCTGCATGCCAGTCCGCCGGTCAGAATGACCGGGAAGAAGGGGCTTTCGGTCCCCATTCTATCACCACCGGATCCGACATCATGACACCGGAAATCCTCTGGTCCTTCGGAAGGATATCCGATGTACAGGTATCGCCCGACGGCAAACAGATCCTGTACGGGGTAAGTTATTACGACATTCCCTCCAACAGGAGCAACCGGGAACTGTACGTTATGGATACCGACGGAGGGAACAAACGCCGGCTTACCCGTACTCCCGGCGGGGAATACAACGCCCGCTGGAGACCCGACGGCCGGAAAATAGGCTACATTTCCCACACATCGGGTTCCGGGCAACTCTGGGAAATGAATCCCGACGGCTCTGGTCCCGTTATGATCACCGATGTGGAAGGCGGTATCACCGGATTTGCCTATTCTCCCGATCAAGCCCATATCCTGTTCACCAGGCAGGTGAAGCTGGACAAAACCACACAGGATATCCATCCCGACCTGCCACAGGCATCGGGAAGGATCATCGACGATCTGATGTACCGGCACTGGGACCACTGGATTGACGATTACAGCCATATTTTCGTGGCCGCTTACCGGGACGGGAAAATTACCGATCCGGTCGATATCATGGAAGGGGAAAAATGGGATTCCCCGGTGAGACCTTTCGGAGGCATGGAACAGATCAGCTGGAGCCCTGACGGAAAAACCATTGCCTATACTTCCAAAAAGCTGACCGGAAGGGATTATACCCTTTCCACCAATGCCGATATTTACCTCTACAATCTGGAAAACGGCACCACCCGGAACCTCACTGAAGGAATGAACGGCCAGGATGCTACCCCGGTCTTTTCTCCCGACGGAAAATACCTGGCCTGGGAAAGCATGGAACGCGACGGGTATGAATCCGACCTGGTGCGGCTGTTTCTGGCCGACCTGGAAACGGGAGAGAAAAAATTCCTTACAAAAGGGTTCGAACAGAACGTACACGGCCTGACCTTCACGCCCGACGGATCGGAAATCTATTTCATCAGCAACCACCGGGGAACCGATGAGATCTATCGCATTCAGACCCATACCGGCGATTTAAGCAAGATCACCGAAGGCGTGCACAACTACACTTCGGTAAACCCCGTCAACGGCTTCCTGGTTGCCACACGGCAGTCCATGTCAAAACCTCAAGAAATTTACCGGGTGGATCCCGGCACCGGCGAGGCCGTTGAAATTTCCTTCGAAAACAGGCACATCCTCGACCAGCTCACCATGGGCAATGTGGAAAACCGCTGGATCACCACCACCGACAACAAGCAGATGCTGACCTGGGTGATCTACCCCC
>DQWH01000020.1 GCA_011042635.1 Bacteroidota bacterium
CCCATACGGTAGTCGACAATCAGGCCCCCCTCCCCGACAATTTGACCTTCTTTCCACAGTACCTGCAACAGGCAGGATATGAAACCGCCTTTTTCGGCAAATGGCACATGGGAAATGCCGACGACCGGCCCCAACCCGGATTCAACCACTGGGAAAGCTTCCGGGGGCAGGGAGTGTATTACAATCCCACACTCAACATCAACGGGAAAAGAATCAGCTACGGCGACAGCACTTACATCACCGACCTGCTGACGGATCATGCCATTCAATGGCTTGAAGGCAGAAAAGAAGACCGGCCCTTTTTCCTTTATCTTTCCCACAAAGCCGTTCATTCCGAATTCATACCGGCACAGCGCCACCGGGGCATGTATGCCGGGCAAAAGATCATCTATCCCCCGTCATTCCGTATTCCGGAATACGGAATAACTGCTCCCCCCACATTCGATCCCGAAACAGGCAAACCGGCAGAAGGAAAAGATTTCTACGGCGAAAGACGCCTGCCCGACTGGCTGAAGCACCAGAGGGAAAGCTGGCACGGAGTGGATTATATGTACCATGGTGCCACCGGCTTCGAACAATTTTTTGTCGACTATTGTGAAACCCTCATGGGGGTGGATGAAAGCATCGGAAAGATCATGGCATACCTGGAAAAAAATGACCTTCTCAACTCCACCCTGATTGTATACATGGGCGATAACGGTTTTTCGTTCGGTGAACACGGACTGATTGACAAACGGCAGTTTTATGAAGAATCGGCCAGGGTCCCCCTGCTGGCCCATTGCCCCGATCTGATCAAAAAAAATACGGTGGTGGAAAAACTGGTTCAGAACATCGATATCGCCCCCACCCTGCTTGATGCAGCCGGACTCACACCTCCCGGAACCATGCACGGATCTTCCTTCCTTCCCCTCCTGCAGGGAAAGGAAGTGGCCTGGAGAGACAAAATATTCTATGAGTATTACTGGGAATTCCACTTCCCGCAAACACCCACCATGCACGGCGTGAGATCGGAAAGGTACAAATACATCCGGTACCATGGTATCTGGGACACGAATGAATTCTATGACCTGGCCGAAGATCCCTATGAAACCAATAACCTGATCGACAGTCCGGAACACCAGGACATCATCAGGGAATTTCTTGACGATCTGTATACCTGGCTTGAAGAAACCGATGGCATGCAGATCCCTTTGAAACGCACCATGGGAAAACACATCGACCACCGGAATGCCGGTACATATTGAATACATCCCCAAATTCGCAAAACCGGTTATCTGCCCGGGAAGTGTGGCCCGAATTCATTATATTTACAGGTACCCTGACCCATGACAGCGAAATGAAAAAATCAGATCTTGCTATATATAAACTCATTTCCAACATTCTAAGCCTTTTGCTATGAAAACCTATTCCTTACTCACACTGGCTCTGATGGGGGTGTTTATTTCCTGCCGCAAGGAAAACAATTCCGATGCCGTCATGAAAAACAAGATAGACTCCCTGCTTTCGGTAATGACGCTGGAAGAGAAGGCCGGGCAGCTTACCCTGTTCACCTCGGGGTGGGATGTGACAGGACCCGTCATGCGCGAAGAGTACCGGCAGGATATTGCCTCTGGCCGTTGCGGAAACCTGTTGAATGCACACGGTGTTTCCTATAACCGGGAACTTCAAAAACTGGCCGTGGAAGAAAGCCGGCTGGGCATCCCCCTGTTGTTCGGATACGATGTAATCCACGGATTCAAAACCATCTTTCCCATTCCCCTGGCCGAAGCCTGCAGCTGGGATACTGCTCTGGTGAGAAAGACAGCTGTCCTTTCGGCCCGGGAAGCCGCAGCCGCCGGCCTGAACTGGACCTTCAACCCCATGGTCGACCTGTGCCGTGATCCCCGGTGGGGAAGGATAGCCGAAGGATCGGGGGAGGATCCCTTTCTGGGAGGCCTGATGGCCGCCGCCAGAGTAAAGGGCTATCAGGGCACCGACCTGAGCGATCCTTACACCCTGGCCGCCTGCGTAAAACATTTCGCCGCTTACGGAGCTCCGGAAGGCGGGCGTGACTACAATACCGTGGACATGTCGGAGCGTGTGCTGCGGGAAATCTACCTGCCTCCCTACAAAGCAGCCATCGATGCCGGCGTAGCCAGCCTGATGACCTCATTCAACGAACTGGACGGTATTCCGGCCACCGGGAACCGCTTTCTGCTGACCGAAATCCTGCGGGAAGAATGGGGGTTCGGGGGAATGGTGGTGACTGATTACACTTCCATTAATGAAATGATCAACCACGGGTATGCCCGTGACGTGAAACATGCCGGAGAACTGGCCCTGTCGGCCGGAGTGGACATGGACATGGCAGGTGCCGTATTTTACAACTACCTGGAGCAGTCCCTGGAAGAAGGAAAGATCACCGAAGAAATGATCAACCGTTCGGTACGAAGAGTACTGGAAATGAAATACAAGCTCGGTTTGTTTGACGATCCTTTCAGGTATCTGGATGAAGAACGGGAAAACAGTACTCTGTTCGCTCCCGAGCTGATGGAACATGCCCTGGAATCGGCCAGGAAATCCATTGTACTGCTTGAAAACAGGCCATTCAGGGGGATGCCCATTCTTCCCCTGCAGGCAAACCTTAACCGAATCGCCCTGATCGGTCCCCTGGCCCACAGCCGGATCGACATGCTGGGAACCTGGCATGCTTCGGGAGATACAACGAAAGTCGTCACCCTGAAGGAGGGCCTGGAAAACCAGTTTCCCAACACTCAGATCCTCCATGTGAGGGGATGTTCCGTAAACGGAACAGACCGGAGCGGCTTCGGGGAAGCCCTTTCGGTGGCTATGCGTTCCGATGTGGTAGTGGTGGCTGTCGGTGAAAATTATATGCAGAGCGGGGAAGCCGCCAGCCGGGCCGAGCCGGTCATTCCGGGGGTCCAGAAGGAGCTTGTCGACATGCTCCTGAATACCGGCAAACCGGTAGTGGTAGTGGTCATGGCCGGAAGGCCGCTGATCCTGACCGAAATGGCTGACAAAACTCCGGCCCTGGTTTATGCCTGGCATCTGGGAACCCGTGCCGGCGATGCCATTGCCGACGTTCTTTCCGGGGAATACAATCCTTCCGGGAAGCTGGTGGTCAGCTTCCCCTGGTCAACCGGCCAGATTCCCGTGTATTACAACCACAAAAACACCGGAAGGCCCATGCATCCCTTTCAGAAATATACCAGCAAATACCTCGATATCCCCAACAATCCGCGATATCCTTTCGGATACGGGCTGAGCTATACAAGTTTTGAATACAGCGAATTGCAGCTCAGCGACACCCTGATGACCATGGAAGGATCGCTCAATGTATCTGTACAGATAAAAAATACCGGGAAATATGCCGGTGAAGAAACCGCCCAGCTGTACGTCCGTAACCTGGTAGGCAGCGTCACCCGTCCGGTGAAAGAGCTGAAAGGATTCAGGAAAGTATGGCTGGAACCCGGTGAAGAAACCACGGTAACCTTCACCCTCACAACTGACGATCTGAGATTTTATACGGCCGATATGGAGTTTGCCGCCGAACCGGGGGAATTCAGAGTATTTGCAGGGAGCAGCAGCGTGGATGTGCTGGAAGCAGGTTTTACCCTGAAATGATAGTTCCGAATCCAGGATCAGGGGAAAAATCAGCTGGTTAAGCCGGCACCGGCAGAAAGGTAAGCCTCCCCTGCCAGGGAATCCGAATCATCTGCCCGGTAAAAATAATCAGGGTTATAACCTGTTTTTTCCGAATAATTTAAATTATTTATTACATTTACATTGTCTACGTAGGCAGCTACGTAGATGTCTACGTAGCTGCCTACGTAGTATAAACAGTTCGATCATGGAAAAGATTGAAAAACAACAGACCCGTAAGCTGACCAAAGTGGCCGGCGGCAGCAGTTATGCCGTGGTAATTCCCCGGGAATTCATCGACAAGCTAGGCTGGCAGGCGCGTCAGAAGCTGGATATCAAGCTGTATGGCAACCGCATTATAATCAGAGACTGGGAGCCCGGCGCAAAATAATCGGGGAAACAAACATCCACGTATTGGATCACCGGGAAAATACTTTTTCCGGCATGATATCGTTGATTATATGGTGAATTAACAGAAAGGAGGAAGAATATGCAACTGCGCATCTTAAGAACAGGGTTTGTGCTGTGTTTAGGGTGCTGGCTGGCTCTGCCGGGCAGCAGTGCGGGGCAGGGCACCATGCCCCAGGTACTCGACACCGCCCGCTTGCAGGAGCAGTGGAACTATCTGCAGGAAAGAACACGTATCTACAACGATTACCGGGCTATACGCGAAGACATGTTCCAGAAGGTAAAAAGGAATGCCATGGATTCACTGAATTTTCAAAAAGGGAAGGTCAGGGATCTGAGCGGGCAGCTCATGGCTACGAGAGAAGAAGGCGATTCGCTGATGGCTCTGCTGCAACAAACAAGGGAAGAGCGGGACGAGGCCATCCGGAACAGGGACCGGTTATCCCTGCTGGGCAAAGGAATGCACAAAACCTTGTACAATACGATCCTGTGGACCATTATTGCCGGACTGGCCTTTCTGGCGATTTTGCTGTTCACTATGTTCCGTACCACCCGCCACTCCACGGTCCGCACCCGGAAAGACCTGGAGGAACTGCGGGAAGAATATGAAAACTACCGTAAGCAGTCGCGCGAACGGTATGAGAAACTGGTGGTAAGCCATCACCATGAAATAAAGAAGCTGAAGGAAGGAAGAGGAATGTAAAAGGAAAAAGAAAACCAGAAGGGCCGGGAGCTGTAGCTTCCGGCCCTTTTGCCTGTGGTACCATCGAATCCAAAAAAAAAAGCCCCGGTGCTTCCCGAGGCTTGTGGTGCCACTCGGAATCGAACCAAGGACACCAGGATTTTCAGTCCTGTGCTCTACCAACTGAGCTATGGCACCAAAGTATTAATATAAAGAACTACTCAAACTATTCGCTGTCTGTGCCCTACTCCCGAAAAACTGCTTTTGTAAGGGAATGCAATATTACAGCAAACCGGGGACTTTTCAAAAAAAATCCTTTTCATTTGATTTTGGGGTCAATTTATTTAGAATTATTACAAATTCGGGAATACCCTTCTTATTTTTATCCGCCATTCTTGCTACCTTTGCTGCCAGATGAAAAGCACCGAATATATTACCCATACCCTTCCCAACGGGCTGAGACTGATCCATCACCATATCCCCGGGGAAGTGGCACATGCCGGACTGATGATCCATACCGGGTCCAGAGATGAGGAAGAGCAGGAGCACGGTCTGGCCCATTTTATCGAGCATTTGTTGTTCAAAGGAACCCGACGGCGAAAAGCCTACCACATCCTCAGCCGGATTGACGACGCCGGAGGTGAACTGAATGCCTATACCACCAAGGAGGAAACCTGCGTGTATGCTTCTTTCTTGAGAAGAGACTATGAAAGGGCCCTGGAGCTGATCAGCGATATTGTTTTTCATTCTATATTCCCGGAAAAAGAAATGGAACGGGAAAAGGAGGTGATCATAGATGAGATCCGCTCCTACCTCGACAATCCGGCCGAAATGATCTTCGATGAATTCGAAGAATTGGTTTTCCGCCATCAGCCCATCGGCAGGAATATTCTGGGAACGGAACATTCCGTCAACCGTTTTACCCGGGAAGACGTACTGCGTTTCAGAGCGAACCATTACCACACCAACGAAATGGCGCTCTCTTCCGTGGGTAATGTCCCATTCCCCCGTCTGGTCAGATGGTTTGAAAAGTATTTTGGCGACGTCCCTGCCCACCTGAGAAATAAATCCCGGAGTCTGCCGGGCCCTTACCATCCTGAAAAAATGATGCTGGAGAAAAATACCTACCAGACCCATTGCGTGCTGGGAACTACTGCCTACGATGTAAAAAACGAAAAACGCCTGGGTCTGTACCTGCTGAACAATATTCTGGGGGGCCAGGGATTGAACTCCCGGCTGAACCTGTCACTGAGGGAAAAAAGCGGGTATGCCTACAACATCGAATCATCGTATCATCCTTATACCGATGCCGGTATTCTCAGTATTTATTTCGGTACCGACCGGAAAAACCTGGAAAAAAGCCTGGCGATCACTCACCGTGAGCTGGAAAAACTCCGCAACAGGCAACTGGGCGACCAGCAACTCCGTAAAGCAAGGAAACAGATAACCGGCCAGCTGGCCCGAGGAATGGAAAACCATGAAAGCCTGATGCAGAGTCTGGCCAAAAGCCTTCTGGTATTCGGAGAGGCTGACCCCCCGGAGGTATTGTACCGGAAAATCGAAGCCATCCGGGCAGAAGAACTGCAGGAAATTGCCAACGAAATCTTCAACCCGGACGGGCTGTCTCAACTGGTGTACCTGTGAACCGGGGAAATAAAGCTAAGAACGGAAAAGGGTAAGGTAAAAGAAAGGGGAGTCGGAGAGTCGGGGAGTTGGGAGCCGGGGAAGCGGAGTTATTTTCAAACCGAAAGCCTGTCGGGCACCTAACACAAACAACCATGCTTGAACCGTCACGCGAACTGGAGGAATACATCCGGAACCATACCGAACCTGAAGACCCCCTGCTGGAGGAGCTGGAAAGGGTAACCCATACCTCTGTGCTGAATCCCCACATGCTGTCGGGCCGGATACAGGGGAAAATCCTTGAAATGCTCAGCCGGATGATCAGGCCGGAGAGCATTCTTGAAATTGGCACGTATACCGGCTACTCTGCCCTTTGTCTGGCCAGGGGACTTAATGATGGAGGCAGGTTGCATACCATTGAAAAGAACGATGAGCTTGAGGATCTTATCCGCAGTTATTTCTCCAGAAGCCGCCAGGCCGCGCAACTTCATCTTCACATAGGCAATGCATTCGATATTGTTCCCGGGCTGAAAGAATCATTCGATCTTGTATTCATAGACGGAGACAAGAGAGAGTACCCGCAATATTATGATATGGTGCTTCCATTAGTCAGAACCGGGGGTTATATCCTTGCCGATAACCTCTTCTGGGGGGGCAAAGTGATCGACCCCGCAACACACAAAGATCCTTCCACAAGGGGAATCCTTGAATTTGCCTGCAAGGTGAAGGATGATCCCCGGGTACAGCAGGTTCTCTTCCCGGTACGCGACGGACTGATGGTAATCAGAAAAAAGAAAGAATGAATTTTATCCACATAATGTTATACTCATAATTTACCATTATTAAACATAATTTTTTAATTATCTTCGGTTACTAATCGGAGATTTTGTTTATAATTAATTTATACCAGTGTGGGGAGTACGCTATATTATATTTGATAATAAGCACTTAAAATCATCCATATTATTTAGATTTATTATAGTTAATGACCATTTCGGAAGACTGGCATTTTGATATTTGTTTAGACTTTCCGTATATTTGTTCAACACTCACAAACCCAAAACAGCCATGTCATCACAGGAATTCAATATACAACTTACCGGACTGGAAAAAAACCTTAAGCGTTTTGCCTACAGTCTGACCATGAACAATGAAGATGCCAGGGACCTGGTACAGGAAACCTATCTGAAAGCTTTATCCAACCGGGAAAAGTTTATCGATCATTCGAATCTAAAGGCATGGGCATTCACCATTATGAAAAATACCTTCATTAACAATTACAGGCATTCGGTCAAGGAAAACACCACCCTGGACCACACAAAGGACCTGTATTACCTGAATATGCCCCAGGATTCGGGGTTCACCCATCCGGAATCGCACTACGCAGAACAGGAGATACTGAAAACCATCGACGGACTGGACGTAGAATTCCGTTTACCTTTCCGGATGCATACGGAAGGATATAAATACAACGAAATTGCTGAAAAACTGAACCTGAAGATCGGAACGGTGAAAAGCCGGATTTTCTTCAGCAGAAAGAAACTGATGGGCTCCTTGCAGGACTATGCCGCCTGAGGGCTTTCCAACATTCGACCTGTTATAACAAAAAAAAGGGTGCTGAGCGGCCCCCTTTCTGCATGTATTCCTTTTGCCTATTATTTATTTCATATCCAGTTCGGGCTCTTCATGTTCACCGGTGATCTCCTTGATCCGGATGGCATTGATCTCTTTCGAAACAGTGGTCAGGTTCATCATGATGGTCTTATATTCGGGATACTTGCTGTATTTCTCCCGCATCACATACATAATGTTCAAAACCATCTTCTGCAAGTTCTCACTGCTTTCGAACTTTTTCATTTTCTCATCTTCCATGATCAGTAATTTATTCATAGAAATTTATTGATTTTTTACGAAAAACTGAAATATAATAACCACATTATATCTTCTGGCGATATACTATTGCTGTGAATTCTCAAGGTATTCTTGCCCCTCAAAGATACACTTTTTATACTTTTCTAGTTGCCTGATCTTTTTGTACCCGGAGGGGGACCTGCCTGCCGGCAGGCAAAAATTGCAACCGTTTGTATTCACTTATTATTCTCAAGTTTTCTGATCACGGCAAACAGCATCTTTGAAATCTCTTCCAGTCTTTTGAAGTATGAATTATAATCATCGCTGGTGATCTCACCTGAGTCAAAAAGATACTCCATAATGGCAGCACATTCGAAAGCACTACCCCTGGCAATTACAATGAAGTGCCTTCGATCCCTGCTACTGAATCTTGATGAACTTTCAGCAATATTAAGCATGATGCTAAAAGAAGCCCTTCGAAGTTGATCATTAGTAGTCCTGTCAAATGTTCCTGAAGAAGTAGCTTTGGTAATTAGAATGCAAAATTTTTTGCCTTTTGATAAACATCAGGTTTTTGGAAATCAAACATCATAAAAGCTTTAGCGAGATAAAGCCAAGTTAGTAAAAAAGTGAGATTTTGAGAGCGAGTTTAACAGTGAGAGTGAGGAAACAAATCGAGAGTGATCGCCCCCTCTCTCACTCCCTCTCTCACTCCCTCTCTCACTCTCGCTCTCACTCTCGCTCTCACTCTCGCTCTGTTTCATGTACCCGGAGGGGGACTTGAACCCCCAAGGACAAAATGTCCACTGGATTTTAAGTCCAGCGCGTCTACCAGTTCCGCCATCCGGGCAGAGACTCCTTATCCGGTATGTATGTCCGAATAAAAAGGCGGAATACCCTGATTCCGCCTCCGGTCCTTTTCTGAGCGGAAAACGGGACTCGAACCCGCGACCCCGACCTTGGCAAGGTCGTGCTCTACCAACTGAGCTATTTCCGCATTTCTTCAATCGTGGGTGCAAAAATACGAATTTTTTCCAACCAACAGGAAAAAATCCAAAAAAAACCTTACCGGCCTCCCAGGTGTTTTTTGATCTCATTCAGCTTATTCAAGGCCTCCACAGGGGTAAGGTTATTAATATCCAGACCCAGGAGCTCATCCCTGATCTGCTTGAGCACCGGATCGTCAAGCTGAAAGAAGCTCATCTGGAAACCTTCCCGGTGCTGAGCCAGGGTGGAAACAGGTTTTGAAAGGGGACCCTGCCTCCGCTTCCCTTCCAGTTCGGCCAGAATCTCTCCTGCCCGTTGTATCACACTTTTTGGCATACCCGCCATGCGGGCCACGTGGATCCCGAAACTGTGCTCCACTCCGCCCGGCCTGAGTTTACGCAAAAAAATCACCCGGTTGTCCGTTTCCTTCACCGACACATTGAAATTCCGGATGCGGGAAAAGGACTTTTCCATTTCGTTAAGTTCGTGGTAGTGGGTGGCAAAAAGGGTTTTGGCACTGTTCGCCGGGTGCTCGTGAATGTATTCCACCATCGCCCAGGCAATAGATATTCCGTCGTAGGTGCTGGTTCCCCGTCCTATCTCGTCGAGCAATACCAGGCTGCGGGGAGACAGGTTGTTCAAAATGCTGGCCGTTTCATTCATTTCGACCATGAAGGTAGATTCCCCCAGGGAGATATTATCGGAGGCCCCCACCCGCGTGAAAATTTTATCCACCACACCGATCTGTGCCCGGCTGGCGGGAACGAACGAACCCATCTGGGCCATCTGTACAATCAGGGCTGTTTGACGGAGGAGGGCCGATTTCCCCGACATGTTCGGTCCCGTAATGATCATGATCTGCTGTTCCCGGTTATCAAGATATACGTCGTTGGGAATATACTCTTCATCCGGTGGAAGCATTTTTTCTATCACGGGATGCCGTCCGTCACGTATATCCAGGCAATCGGAATCGTCCACCACCGGCCGGCAGTATTTGTTTTCCACGGCTGCTTCCGCAAAAGCCGACAGGCAATCGAGCCGGGCCAGGATGGAAGCGTTCAGTTGAATGGCCTGAACATATTCCCCCAGCCAGCTTACCAGCTCCTGGTACAACCTGGTTTCCAGCTCCATAATCTTCTCCTCCGCGCCCAGTATTTTGCTTTCGTATTCTTTCAGCTCACCGGTAATATACCGTTCAGCGTTAACCAGGGTTTGTTTTCTGATCCACTCCTCCGGCACCTTATCCCGGTGGGTGTTCCTTACCTCAATATAATATCCGAAAACATTATTGTATCCTACTTTCAGGGAAGGTATCCCGGTATTTCTGCTTTCCCTTTCCTGAAGTTCCACAAGGTAATCTTTCCCCGAATAGAGAATATCGCGCAGTTCGTCCAGTTCGGTGGAAACCCCTTTTTTGATCACCTTTCCCCTGCCTACCTGCACCGGGGGGTCCGTTTCCAGTTCCCTGTTGATCCTTTCGGCAGCACCGGTGCACAGGTTAATCTGTTCGGCCATTCTTTCCAGGGGTTCCACACCCGATTCCACGCACAGTTGCTTCAGAGGCACCAGGGCCTCCAGGGCATTTTTCAGCTGTATCACCTCGCGGGGGGTGATCCTTCCCACCGCCACCCTGGAAATGATCCGTTCCAGGTCGCCCACCCGTTTCAGGTGTTCCCGTATGGCTTCCTGTTTCCGGCTTTCCTTCACCAGGTATTCCACCACATCCTGCCTCTCTCTGATGCGGGCCGTTTCTTTCAGGGGCAGGCTGATCCACCTTCGCATCATCCTTGATCCCATGGGCGAAACGGTAAGGTCGATCACATCCACCAGGGCTTTCCCTCCTTCCTGCAGGGTATGAAACAATTCGAGGTTGCGTACGGTGAACTTATCCAGCCACACATATTTTTCTTCTTCGATCCGGGTAATTGCAGATATATGGTCCAGCCTGTCGTGGCGGGTCAGGTCGAGGTAATGCAGAATAGCTCCCGCCGCAACGATCCCCAGAGGCATACCCTCAATACCGAACCCTTTCAGGGAAGCGGTGCCAAACTGTTTTTTCAGGCGGTCTTCCGCCGTTTCTTCCCTGAAAGCCCAGTCATCCAGTTTGTATACATAATACCGGGAACCGAACAGGTTCGTAAAGCTTTGATATGCCGCCTTTTCCACCAGAACCTCCTTGGGTTGGAAACTGTTCAGCAACTTGTCTACGTACTCCCGGTTGCCCTGTGCCGTAAAAAATTCACCCGTGGAAATATCCAGGAAAGCCACCCCGTGCAGTTCGCCGGCGGTAAACACACAGGCCAGAAAATTATTCTCCCGGTGGTTCAGCACATTTTCGTTCAGGCTGACCCCGGGAGTGACCATTTCGGTGATCCCCCGTTTGACGATCTTTTTGGCCAGTTTCGGATCTTCGAGCTGCTCACAGATTGCCACCCGTTGGCCGGCGCGCACCAGGCGGGGCAGGTAATTATCGAGCGCATGGTATGGGAAGCCTGCCAGTTCAACATAGGAAGCGGCCCCGTTGGCCCGGCGTGTAAGGGTAATCCCCAGGATCTCCGAGGTACGGATGGCATCTTCCCCGAAAGTCTCGTAGAAATCGCCCACACGAAACAGCAGAATGGCATCGGGGTGTTTGGCCTTGATACGGCTGTATTGCTTCATCAGCGGAGTATCCACATATTTCGACTCTCTGGCCATAAGTTCGATCCGGAATGGGTGCAACCAATTCTGCCCGTATGCAAAAATACACATTCATCCTGCCTTCATCGAATGAATTCTTCATTTCTTTTCAACAGATCGGTTCTGCACAAAACAAACAGCCGAATTGTCCGCATACGTACATTCCCTGTCACAATACTGGACATTTTAGCGCCATCTGCTCAGATATCATTCCAGGCTATATATTTCATAATATCGAACTTGTCATCTTTGGCATAATATATGAAGTTTTTACGGACAAAACGCAGTTTATTCCGGTTTAGCAAACCGGATAAAGTATATGGTAAATAAAATTTGTTCTACAGAACATATTAAAATATATCCCTGCATTGTGGGAAAGTCGGGATTAGTGCTTCGTGAGCGGAATCATTCATGGAAGGGAGAAGGGTATTTGCGTATGGCAAATCTTTTCTGCGG
>DQWH01000055.1 GCA_011042635.1 Bacteroidota bacterium
CACACATTTCCTTCTAACGGGGCAACACCTCGCCTCCACCGATGACCAGCAGATAAACATCCGGCAGGTAAACCATGCAACGGACCAGCTCTTCCGCTCCCCGGTCGCGGTTGATCCCCGTTCCCTGCAACACCAGTAACGGTGCATCCCCGGGCAGGCCTAACCCGGCACGTGTCGGTTTTTCCCCCGGCTCCCATAAAGGAGGAATGTTCCTCACCACATTAAAATGCACCCCGTACTCCCGGCGGTACAATTCCGCAATAGATCCGTTCACGGTAATTCGCACCGGAACACGGGGAACGGTCTTCTTTTCAATGCTTTTCCAGAAAGCCCTTACCCTCGGACGGTGGCGCAACGCAGGAACTCCGGTAAAATACTCGTGGCTGTCGTAAACCAGTGGCCATCTTCGGAGGCGGGATACCAGAAAATTCGGGAAAAGGGTATCCAGGTCGTTGGCTAAAAGGAACCCTTTTTTCCTGAAAAGCAGGAAAAAGAAAAGCCGTATATGGAAGCAGGCATAGAACAGGAACCCCCTCCGGAATATCATGCGGAACCGGGTAATCCGGAAAGGCAAACCGGAAACCGGCAGGCTATCGGGAAGAAGCCTGCCGATGATATGAACCGGCCGGCCCGACAGATGCAGTGTGCGGGCCGTGCGCAGCACCCGCTGATCGGTGGCCACATCACTGGTGACCGATATGTAGATCACACCCGACAAACAATACGGATTTTTCCGTTTCCCGTAAAGGTAAGAAAACATGCGACACCTCTAAAGAAGCACACAGAATTCCTTATCTTTGGCCTACCAGTTAATCCTATGGAAAAAATCAGGGAAAATTTCGATCTGCAAAAACACAACACTTTCGGGGTACCGGCCAGGGCCCGGTATTTTCTTGCGCTCACTACGGAAGAAGACCTGCACCTTCTGCCCGGGTTGCTGAAAAACCAGGAACTCCTGATCCTGGGAGGAGGCAGTAACATTCTTTTTCGAAAAGATTTTGAAGGAATGGTCATCCATCCCGTCATGAAAGGGATCCGGGTGCTGGACGAAGACAGGGATACGGTCCTGGTGCGCGCGATGGCCGGGGAAAACTGGGACCGCTTTGTGGCCTGGACAGTGGAACAGGGCTGGGGAGGACTGGAAAACCTGTCGTACATTCCCGGAAACACGGGAGCATCACCCAGACAGAACATCGGAGCATACGGGGTAGAGGTAAAAGACCATATCGAATGGGTAGACGCCATGGGGCTGGCTGACGGAGAATATAAACGGTTCGATCAGGCGGCATGTCGGTTCGGTTATCGCGACAGCATATTTAAAAACGAGTGGAAAGGGCTGGTTTTGGTGGTTTCAGTTGTTTTCAGGCTGATGAAGCGGCCGGTATTCCGAACAGATTACGCCCAATTGGAAGATGAACTGCAACGTTCAGGCCGTACCGGTCTTGCCGATATCCGGGCCGCTGTCATTAATATCAGAAAAAGAAAATTACCCGATCCGGCCGTCACAGGAAATGCGGGAAGTTTTTTCAAGAACCCGGTCATCCCGCTGTCCGATTACGAAACCCTGAGAAGGGAATTTCCGGAAATACCGGGGTACCCTGCAGATGAAAACAGGATAAAAACAGCGGCGGCCTGGCTGATCGACCAGTGCGAATGGAAAGGATACCGGGAAGGTGATGCGGGGGTGCATCCCCTTCAGCCTCTGGTGCTGGTCAATCACGGAAAGGCAACGGGGCAGGATATTTTTAACCTATCGGAAAAGATCCTGGAATCGGTAAGAAAGAAATTCGGCATTGTACTGGAACGGGAAGTAACGGTTATCTGAACCTTTTCAAGCATACCTGCCGGGAAATCATCTGTATATTCTTTGCTGGTTAAGTGCCCGCCGGTAACTGGCCGCATACCGGTTATGTTCCTCCAGGGTCCTGGAAAAATGGTGATAACCCGAAAAATCATCACGGGCACAGAAATACAGGTAATCGTGCTCTTCGTGATCAAGCACAGCCTCCATAGCAACAATGGAAGGGATGCGGATGGGTCCGGGCGGAAGCCCTCTGTTTCTGTAAGTATTATAAGGTGAATTCACCAGCAGATCGCGGGTGAGGATACGGTTTTTTGAATAATCGCCCAGGGCAAATTTAATGGTGGGATCGGCCTGCAGGGGGATCCCTCTTTCCAGCCGGTTGATATACACTCCGGCGATGGTGGGTTTCTCAACATCAAACCGGGTTTCCTCGTCAATGATAGAGGCTAGCGTAGCTACTTCCACGGGTTTAAGCCCCACCGAAGCAGCCTTCCTTTTCCGTTCGTCATTCCAGAACCGTTCGTATTCCTGTTTCATCCTTCTGACAATGGATTCAGGCGTGGCATTCCAGAAAAACTCGTAGGTGTTCGGAATGAACATGGCCGGGAAAGTTTCCCAGGTAAACCCATATTCTTCCGGCACTCCTTCCTGCAGGAAATATTTCGCCAGCTCAGCGGAATCTGGTTCGAGTTGCCGGGCAAATTTCCCGGCCAGCTCTTCCAGGGTTCGATAATTTATAAAGGTAACCATTACCGGAACCTGGCTGCCGGAGCGCAGCATATTAATCAGGGCATTGTGGCTCATACCGTCGGCAAGGAGGTAATGGCCCGGATAAATATGGGCCGGCAGGTTTTTTCTTTCGGCCAGCCGGTCGAATACTTCGGGATTCTTCAGAAAACCCAGGCTGTCCAACCTGTGAAGCACATCCTGATAGGTGTCCGCCGTATAGATATAGAACGACCGCCCCTCTCCCGGAGGAATGCTGACATTCTTACCGAAAATATACCAGTACAGCATTGCCCCCAGCAACAGGAGAGGAATAACCACTACCCATACCCAATGAATCAGAAACGCGCCTTCTTTTCTTTTCTTCATCTCTTTCCGGATTGCCTGCTACAAAAAACGGACCGTTCCAGGTATTCCCTCGCTTATTCAATCACAGATACAGCTCTATCTATCCTCTGCAGGGCTTCCGTGAGCTTTTCTTCGGATGTGGCATATGACAATCTGATACATGATGGCATACCGAAGGCTCCTCCGGGCACCACCGACACATGGGCTTCTTCCAGCAGATACATGGCGAGGTCAGTATCGTTTTTTACCGTCTTTGAACCTGCCGATTTTCCATACAGGGCCGAAACATCGGGGAATACGTAAAATGCCCCTCTGGGAAGGTTCACCTCTATGCCGCTGATCTCCTTCAACCCGCCAACCACCAGATCCCTTCTTTTCCGGAATTCCTTCTTCATTTTCAGGGCATAGTCTTTCCCAGACCGGATGGCTGCCAGGGCAGCCCGCTGGGCGATAGAGGAAGCCCCCGATGTCATCTGTCCCTGCAGCTTGATACATGCTTTGGCTATCCACAGCGGAGCCGCCAGATATCCTATCCGCCAGCCGGTCATGGCATATCCTTTCGAAACCCCGTTGATGGTTACCACCCGGTCAAAGATCTCTCCGAACCGGGCCATGGGTATGTGCTCTCCTTCGAAGTTGATGTATTCATAGATCTCGTCGGAAATAACAAAAACGTCGGGACGGGAAGCCACCACCCGGGCTATTTCACTCAGCTCATCACGGGAATACACGCTGCCGGTAGGATTGCAGGGCGAATTGATAAGTATGGCCCGGGTCCGTTCGGTCATGGCCCGGCTGATCTGATCGGCCGTCACCTTGTAATCCCTTTCCAGGGAACCCTGAACAATCACAGGAACCCCCCCCGCCAGCTTCACCAGCTCAACGTAACTCACCCAGTAAGGAGAAAGGATTATGACCTCTTCACCCGGATTAACCAGACACAGCAGGGCATTGGTCAGGCTGTGCTTGGCTCCGCCCGACACCACGATCTGGTCAGCCTGGTACTCCAGCCCGTTTTCTTTCCTCATCTTTTCTGCGATGGCCTCTCTCAGGTCTCTGTAACCGGGAACCGGACTATAGAACGAATAATTTTCGTCAATGGCCTGTTTGGCTGCTTCCTTCACATGATCGGGTGTAAAAAAATCAGGTTCTCCCACACTCAGATCGATCACATCGATGCCTTGGGCCGCGAGATCTTTGCTTTTCTGTGACATGGCCAGGGTCTGCGATGAAGCCATAGCGGCAATACGGTGAGCTACTTGTTCCATGAAAAACGGTTTTAACAGATGTAATAATGTAAGCCGGAGCCCAATGAAGCCCCGACATTTGAAAATAAAAACCAAAAATAAGTTTTAATCAGAAAATAACTAATATTGTAAAGAATAAAAGAGCTTCCTTATGGAAATCATTGAGATGATCAAGTACAGCGTTCCTGCACTGATCGTATTCTTCACGGCCTTTTTCATGATGCGTTATTACATGCAGAAAGAAGCCAGGGAACGAAAGGTCGACCTGGTGATCAGAAACCAACAAACCATCACCCCCCTCCGGCTGCAGGCTTATGAACGCCTGGCCCTTTTCCTGGAAAGGATCAATCCGGAATCCATGTTGATGCGGGTCAACCAGCCCGGAATGAACAGCCAGCAGCTTCAGAGTCAATTGCTGGCCACAATCAGGGCCGAATTTGAACACAACCTGTCGCAGCAGATCTATATCACGCCCCAGGCCTGGGAAGTGGTAAAAAATGCCAAAAACAACACCATCAAACTGATCAACACCTCAGCAGACAAAGTAAAACCCGATGCCCCGGCCATGGAGCTCAACCGGCATATCCTGGAAAAAGTGATAGAAGCAGAGGCAGCTCCTTCCCAGGTTGCCCTGGAATTTCTTAAAAAGGAAGTCAGTACCTTTTTCTGATCAGCATCGTTTCGACCTTTGCTGTCATACAAGCTTCTACATCAGCTCAATACTCCTCTTTACGAACCGGTTGAGTTCCTCGCCGCTCAGCATATTGTTTGACAGCAGGGCCAGATCGATCAGCTGGCGAACCAGTTTGTTCTTCCCGGCATACCCTTCCAGCATCTCTTTCTTTTTCTTTTCCAGCTCACCGATCTTTTTACTGAGCTCTTCAAGGCGATCTTTTTCTTCCTGGGTAATTTCCTCGTCCTTTTTCTCCTTATGTCCGGATTCCAGGTCTGCCTTGTTTTTCCTGATGGGTTCCAGCTTTTCCTCGATCTTTCCGATCTTCTCCCTCAGTTTCTTATCCTTGTCTTCGTTAATTTTCAGGATAAGCGGATGGTTGGCATTAACTACCAGGTTATACTGGTCGGGAATATCTCCATAAAAACGCATCCCTCCACCCAGCTCAGACATATCCTTCATCCTCCGCATCCATTCCGACTGGGTGATAACCACCGGCTGGTCATCTTCGGCCATGGCCTCAAATGAAACGGTAAAATGTTCTTTCTGTGGCAACTGGCTCTGGAACACGGGGATCAGTTCGCGCTGCTGCTCCGGGGTGAGTTTTGATTCATGGGTTTCCTCCTTCTGGATGAGCTTTTCCACCACATCGGCATCCACCCGCACAAAACGGGAATTATCCAGCTTCTGTTCCAGGTGGTTCAGGAAATGGGTATCCAGTTGCCCTTCCATCAGCAGCACATCGTACCCCTTCTTATTGGCCTTCTCTATATAGCTGTATTGTTTGTCTTTATCGGTAGCATACAGGTAAACCAGATTTTTGTGCTTATCGGTTTGATTTTCTTTGATCAGCTTCTGGTACTCATCCAGGGTAAAATACTTTCCTTCTGTATTCTTCAGTAAGGCAAAATCTTTGGCCCTGTCGTAAAACTTCTCCTCACTGATCATACCGAATTCAATAAAGAGCTTCAGGTCGTCCCATTTCTTCTCAAAGCTGCTGCGATCGTTTTTAAATATCTCGGCAAGTTTTTCGGCTACTTTTTTGGTAATGTGTGAGGAAATCTTCTTCACATTCGAATCACTCTGGAGAAAGCTTCTCGAAACATTCAGCGGGATATCGGGAGAATCGATCACCCCGTGCAAAAGGGTCAGAAATTCCGGGACAATGCCCTCCACGGAATCAGTAATATAAACCTGATTGCAATATAGCTGGATTTTGTTCTTCTGGATGTCGAAATTACTCTTGATCCGGGGGAAATACAGGATTCCCGTCAGATTGAAAGGATAATCCACATTCAGATGAATATGGAACATGGGGTCCTCCAGGGACGGATAGAGGGAATGGTAAAATTTGAGGTAGTCCTCGTCCTTCAGTTCGGCCGGTTTCCTGGTCCACAGGGGACGGGTTTCGTTAATTATTCGGTCGCGTCCTGTGTCCACCTCTTTCCCGTCTTTCCACTCTTTCTCCTTTCCAAAAGCGATCTCCACAGGAAGGAAACGGCAGTATTTCTTCAGGATCTCGTATATCTTGTCTTCATCGAGAAACTCCTTTGAGTCCTTGTCAATATGCAGCACCACATCGGTACCCACCTCGGGTTTCCCGGTCTCTTCCATGGTGTATTCCGGGGTCCCGCTACAAACCCATTTTACTGCCTGAGCACCTTCCCGGTATGAACGGGTAATGATCTCCACCTTTTCAGAAACCATAAAGGCAGAATAAAATCCAAGGCCGAAATGGCCGATAATAGCATTCGATTGTTCCTTGTATTTTTCCAGGAATTCGCCTGCACTGGAAAAAGCGATCTGATTGATAAACCTGTCAATTTCTTCGGCCGTCATGCCCACTCCGCGGTCGGAAACGGTAATGGTCTTCTTTTTCTTGTCCATACTGACCCTGATCGTCTGGTCTCCCAGTTCGCCTTTGTACTCTCCCACGCTGGCCAGTGTTCTCAGTTTCTGGGTGGCATCCACGGCATTGCTGATCATTTCCCTGAGAAATATTTCATGGTCGGAATACAGGAATTTTTTAATGATCGGGAAAATGTTTTCCGAAGTCACATCAATCTTACCTGTTTGCATAATTCGTTCTATTTGGTTAAACAATGTTCGTCCCCGCGAATTTTGCAAAGGATATGCCATAAGAAAAAACCTGACAGAAAGTCACCACAGGATAGCCGGATTTCAGACAGAGCGTCCCTCCATGAACATAAAAATGACCCCTGTGATCAGAAGCAACAGGACATAGACCAGCAGAACCAGGTAGGTAATGCGGGTATATTTTTTTTCACGCATCAGTACCCTTTTGCTGATGATTCCCCTGAGGTGGTTACTGATCCGGAGAAAAGCATTCTCATTCCGCTGAAAAACGGCATAACAACCCAGGCTCATCAGGTCGTTCTGCAACTTTTCACTGTATTCCGGCAGGAGAACAATCAGTTCAATATTCCTGTTCATCCACTGGATATCTTTGATATTCTGTTTCAGTTCCGCAATCCGGGCAGAACGGTCTCCGTTAAAACTTGCGCTGATCACTGCTACAAGAGTATGATACCTGAAATATTTCCCCTTTTCATAGATATCTTTCATCCGGTCGACGGAGTAGCAATGGACGATCTCGTATTTAGTGGTATCATGAAATTCCAGGGCTACTTCTTCCATGTAAGCCTTGTGCTCATCTACCAGAAACAGGAGCGTTTTTTGCCCGGAAAACAATTTCATGTGTGCCTGTAATGAATACCTCGAGCGTGAATGTAGGAATTTATTCTGAAATGAAAAACCCTGACGATGGCCCCAGGACAATACTTCACCGGTTCCTTACATCCACATCCTCCGTAAGATACCATTTCCCCTCCCTAAGCATCAGCCCATCATAGGAAAAATCCGGTCCATAGAACCGGTATTGACCGGTCAGCGAAGGATCAGGAGGCGAAAGGTGGTCGAATATAATCATTTGGCGTTCAGGGTGATACCTGATGGTCATGGTAGCCTGAGCCGTGTATTCGAAGATCATCCTGCATACCGGCGTTTCATTTTCCACGAAAACCGGCAGTCCGAACACAGGATTTCCCTGCCGGTCGAACCACAACACATCGATGATTTTTCTGGAACTGAAAAGATCGTGCATATCGGTACCAAGCAGGACATAATACGGCACACTGTCGGTTTGAACGGTGATCATATCGTAATACAGGCATCCGTACCACCGGTCGTGGGTCAGCATACCGTTGCCCGCCTGATTCAACGGACCTGAACGTCCCGACAATAACACAATATCTGCCGGCAGGATTCCGGTCTTTTTCTGTATCAGCGACTGGTAGTAATGAGTACCGTCATTCAGAGGGATATTCCATTGCAGGATTCTGAAGGAGCTGTCGGGTGCCACCAGACTCCCCATGTTCCTAACATCCCCGAATGTCCTGGTCAAAGCGGTATCTTCCGCCAGAGCCTGCTGTAACACCGATACCAATTGCCGGTTTATCTCCATTTTCTGCCTGTCATCTGCCATCCGGTATATTTTGTCGAAATAGACCTGCAGGCTGTCATCGGTTACCGCCTGTGTTTCCACCCGGGCAAAACCGGGATTTACAACAGTCATCATCAGATACATACACACCAAAATACTCCTCATATCATAAATCGGTTGAAAGAAAAACGGGGTGATCCCGCATTTATTTTCCAGCCTGGTCAATCGACCGGTTCAGTACATCACATGCCAGGAGGATGTCTTCTTCTGAAATAGTCAGGGGCGGACTGATCCTGAATGAATGATCGTTGAACAAAAACCAGTCGGATACCACCCCGTTTTCTATGGCCTTGAAGACTGTTCGGATATTCCGTTCGGAATCGCCCAGATCCACCGCCAGGAAAAGGCCTTTTCCCCTGATCTCCCTTATGGACGGATGGTTCAGGTTCTTTCTGAAAAGGGCTTCCTTGCCCGGTATGTTCCACGATTTCATTCCGTCAAGCAATTTTTTCATTCCCGCCAGTCCGGCTGCGCAACTTACCGGATGTCCCCCGAAAGTGGTAATATGGCCCAGGGGGGGATTGCTGGCCAGGCTTTTCATGAGAGGTTCGGAAGCAACAAATGCTCCCAGGGGCATTCCACAGCCCAGTCCCTTGGCAAGCACCAGAATATCGGGAACCACCTGTTCGTGCAGAAAGGCAAAAAGGGGCCCGGTATGTGCGAATGCCGTCTGTATTTCGTCAAACACCAGCAGCGTTCCTTCCCTGGTACATTTTTCCCGCAAAGCCTGCAGAAAACCGGGGGCAGGTAATCTGATTCCCGCCTCACCCTGTATGGGCTCGACCACCACGCAGGCGCTCTGGCGGCTGATATGTTCCAGCTGACTGAAATCATTGAAATCGAGTAAACGAATTCCCGGAAGCAACGGTCGAAAAGCATTCTTGAAGCATTCTCCCCCCATGATGCTCAGGGCTCCCTGGCTACTTCCGTGATAGCCATTCCTGAATGCCACGATCTCAGTCCTTCCGGTAAACCGTTTGGCCAGTTTCATGGCCCCTTCTATGGCTTCGCTTCCCGAATTGACAAAATAGACCTGGTTGAGGGGCTCCGGCAGATTATCGACAAGCAATTCGGCCAGCCTGACCTGGGGATGCTGAACATATTCCCCATATACCATAAGGTGCAGGTATTTGTCTGCCTGTTCTTTCACAGCCGCCACCACATCCGGATCATGATGCCCCAGATAGCTGACCGATACGCCCGATACCAGATCGAGATATTTCTTCTCATCGAGCCCGAACATCCATGAACCCGAGGCATGCACTACTTCAATATTCAGGGGAGTATCAGAAGTTTTGGCAATCAGTTGCCTGAAAAGTTGTCGGTCGCTTAGCATAGTGAACCAGGAAAATCGCGGCAGGTTACTTGACCATCAGGTTTATATCCTTCATCAATTGATCCTTGTATGACTTTCCGATGGGGATTCCCTTGAAGCCGTGATCGGTTTCTATTTCCACAGAATTATCCTGTATAATGGAAATTTTTTTGATATTGATTATGAAGGATCGGTGAATGCGAAGAAATTTGGCCGGAGGTAATTTTTTTTCAATGGCCTTCATGGTAAAATGAATGGTATACTTTTCATTGAAGGTATTCAGAATAACGTAGTTTTCAAGGGCTTCCACCCACAGAATATCATCCAGTTTAAGTCGCACCAGCGAAGAGCCTCTCTTAATAAATATCTCCTCTCTGTTATGATTGTCCAGTCGGGAAAGCTGGTAACGGCTGTGGGCCTTCGATACGGCACGGTAAAAGCGCGGATAGGCAATGGGTTTGAGCAGGTAATCGGTTACATCATAACTAAAAGCATCCAGCGCGTATTTTTCTTTTGAGGAAATGATGATGATCTGAGGTGGTTGTTTCAGGGTATTCATAAAATCGATCCCGCTCATTTCGGGCATTTCGATATCCAGAAAAATCAGATCGATCTGGTTATTACTGGTAATGACATTGACAGCTTCCACAGCCGCGGAAAAGGACGCTGTTAATTTCAGGAAATTGGTCTTTTTTATGAATTCCTCGATAACCAACCTCGACATTCTATCGTCATCTACAATAATACAGTTCATTTTTGGGGGAGTTCGTCATACAATTCAGTATGTTGGTAATTCATACCCGTGCATTCATCAAATATAATAAAAAAAAACATTTAACGGAACAATATACTGTAACGTTTTATTTACGAAAGAAAGCCTGAAAAGGTTATGAATTTTCCTTCAGGAATCTTTCGATCAACAGATCGCTTTTTTTGACCGTTTGTTTCAACCAGGCCAGTTTAATACCTGTTTTTTCCTCTTCACTCAGTTCCCAGGAAAGGTCAGACATCCTCAGTTTACGGGTAAGCTGATAAAGTATAACTGCCACTGAGACAGAAATATTCAGACTTTCGGTAAAACCCACCATGGGTATATAAAGAAATTCATCTGACATGTTCAGTGCTTCACAAGAAAGGCCTTTCATTTCGGTGCCAAACAGTATGGCCGCTTTTCCCTCTTCAAGGGAAAATTCATCCAGGCTTTTACTGTTTCTTTTCCGCGGAACAGTGGCCACCAGCCGGTACCCCGTCTTCTTCAGTTCGGCCAGGGCGTCCTGCGTATTATTTTCCGTACCGTGGTATTTTTTCAGGCTGAGCCATTGCGAAGAACCAAGGGCCACGTCGGGATTGACCCGGTACCGGTTTCTGTTTTCAATAATATGCACATCCTGAACACCGAAACATTCGCACGACCTGAGCACGGCGCTGGCATTATGCGGCTGGTATATATCTTCCAGCACCACGGTAATATACCTGGTACGCCGATTAATGATCCTGTCAAACAGGGCCAGCCTTCGTGGAGTAACAAAACCAGAGAGGTATTCGATCAAAGCCTGTTCCATCCTCAGAAGTAAAAGGCTGAAAAAAAAGGGAGTACCCATGCACTCCCTCTTGTTCACAGGAACAAATTCTTTAAACGGTACCGGCCAGGTCGCTTCCGGGCTTGAATTTCACCACTTTTTTGGCCTTGATGGTAATGGGTTTCCCGGTCTGAGGGTTCCTTCCGGTACGTGCATTCCTTTTAGCTACAGAAAAGGAACCGAAGCCTACAAGAGCCACGCGGTCACCTTTTTTCAATGTACTGGTGGTGGTTTTCACAAAGGCATCGAGAGCCCTTTTTGCATCAGCTTTGGTCAGGTTAGCTTCGCTGGCAATTGCATCGATCAATTGTGCTTTGTTCATGACAAACAGATTTTAGAGTTAAAATAATTTGATTATAAAAATGCAGCTTTTGTACAAATATAGGGGTTTTCTGAAGTTGAGCAAATTTCAGCCTAACAAAATATGTCAATAATTTTTTCAACCATATGTTGATAACTCCCTTTACTGATGAGGGATTCAGAATATTTATCTGATTATCTTAGTGTTACATAACACAGAAAAATAGAATTTCAGTCATTTACAAACCTTTGCAGGAGTAGCTGGTTGGGTTTCATGCGGGTTTCATACCTTCCTGTCAGAGCTGTTAACGGTATGAATCAGCCAGTTGATTGCTTTTTTTTCTCCATTTGTCAAATTCAATGTATGGAAAGAAAACAGAACAGGACGGATAGGAAATGGTCCCTTTTTTGTTGGGTCTTTTCTACGAAAAAGTCTATTTTTGCGCCGGAGGAATGGCAGAGTGGTCGAATGCGGCGGTCTTGAAAACCGTTGACCGCTTACCGGCGGTCCGGGGGTTCGAATCCCTCTTCCTCCGCAAAACCCGGCCGGAGGCTCACGCCAGTGAGCCTCTTTTTTTTTGCACCGGCCCCGTTGAGCGCCCTGTGCTCATAAGAAGCCGGTGCAAATAAAAAGCCTCCCCGCCGACAGGCGGGGCCGGCCGGGTTTTGCCGGGCAGCCGCCAAGGGGATCACGGACGAGCATAGC
>DQWH01000102.1 GCA_011042635.1 Bacteroidota bacterium
GACGATTGCCGACTACCGGAAGGTTCCGGCGCAAACCGCCTCTTTTCCGGAAAAAGAGCAAACAGCCACTGCGGTGCGCACCGTGGTGGAAAAAGATTCCGGAACGAAAGCGGAAACCCGGCCCGGAGAAATGGCAATCCGCCGGCCTGACACAGACAGGTACGCCGACCGGATGGTGCCGGTACCGGCTGACCGGAAAGGTGTCATTTTATCTGTAACGGAAAGGAAGCCGGTGGCGCTTGTCCCGACGGAAAAAAAGGAGAAAAAGATATTCCTTCCGGAAGCGGATGCCGGATCTTACAGAAAGACCAGCATCCTGGCCGGCCTTTCCGGCCTGATGGCAGGTGTGGAAGACCGGGTAGCCAGCAACCCGGGTGTGGCCCTGGGGTTTTACCTGGAACACCGGCTGACCCGTTCGGTGGCTCTTCGTCCCGGCCTGGCACTGACCCGGCATGATTACAGACTGGAAGACAAATATGTTGGAGAGCTCCTGATGGCGGCTTCCCGTGACCTGACCAATCTGGCGGGAACGATCGACTCCTATGAAAACCACATGGAAATGCTGACGATGGAAGTCCCGGTCAACCTGGTGTTTACTGTTCTGGAGCGGAACAGAAAAAGCTTTTTCCTTTCGGCGGGAGTTTCCACGGTGTTCTACCTGAATCAGCAGTTCTGCGGCAAATACCTGAACGTATCTACCCGGGAAAACCTGAATACCTACACCGGCGAGATTACCTATGAAACCACGTACAACACGGTATATGCCGAAAGCGATCACCCGGCCTTCAGTCACGTAGATCTGTTCGCACTGACCAACCTTTCGGCCGGCTATGCCTTCCCTTTCGGAAAGAACAGCCGCGTGCTGATCGAACCTTATGTCCAGCTGCCACTGAGTGACCTCACCAGCCTTCATCTGCACATGAGGTATGTCGGAATGTCGGTAAAGGTTCAGTTCGGGAGATAAAGGATATCATTTTCCTTCGACAGCCTAAGTTTGCACATTTCACTCCGTGCCTGTTACTCGTACCTCAGTGTTTCCACCGGATTTTTCGAGGCAAATTTCCAGCTTCGGAGGGTTACCGTCAGCAGGGCAATCAGAATGGCTGCCAGTCCGGCCAGGGCGAAGAAGATCCACGACAGGCCGATGCGGGCTTCGAAATTCTCCAGCCATCGGTGCATAATGTACCAGCCAGCCGGAAAGGCGGCGATGATGGCTATCAGCACCCATTTCTGGAAATCGGCGTTCAGCAGCCACAGGATCTGGAATGTATTGGCTCCGTTCACTTTCCTGATGCCGATTTCCTTTATGCGCCTGGATACCAGCAGTCCCGTAAGACCCAGCAGTCCAAGGGCGGTGAGGAAGAGAGCCACCGATGCAGAGGCTGCAGTCACCTTGGCCCAGCGGTCTTCATTTACATACTGCCCGTCGAGTATATCATCCAGAAAGGCATATTCGTAAGGAAATTCCGGAACCACTTCTTCCCACGCTTTTTGTATGTGTTCCAGCGCAGCCTGCCTGTTTTCGGGTTGTACCCTGACAAATACAGTCCAGATCGCATTATAGGGAAACGGCACAAGGATCAGGGGCTGGACGGGATCTTTCATTGAATCGTAATGGAAATCCTTCACCACTCCCGTGATCTGCACATGCCGTTTGACGGGGTCGAAAAAGATGAGCTCACCCACCGGTTCTTCCAGGCCGAAAGCGTTGACCAGTTTTTCGTTAACCAGCACCACCGGAACAGTGTCGCCCGGCTGTGTTTCCCTGAAATTCCTGCCTTCCAGCAGTTCCAGTCCCAGTGTGGCCACATAATCTTCATCCACACGCAGAATACGGGTTCTGATCATTTCGCCGGTTGCGGTTTTCAGCGTACTGGCGCTGCTTCCTGATACAAAATTCCGGTCGCTTGTGGTAACCTCTTCAATTGCCGGGTTATCCAGCAGGCGGGTTTTCAGGGCATGGATTTTTGACAGGGGAAAATCGACATTCAATACCACAATGTTTTCCCTGTCAAACCCCACATCCTGGTTTTTCAGGTAATTCAACTGGCTTACGATGACCAGGGTGCAGACCAGGAGGCCCACCGAAATGAAATACTGCAGGAATATAAAAAGCCTGGAAAAGCGGTTCCCTCTGGTCAGGGGATTTTCTTTCCTGAGAACGGAAAGGGGATTGTTTTGATTGAAAAGGAAACGGGCTATATAGGAACTGGTGGAATAGACGATCAGCAGGATCAACAGGAAAAGGAAAACATAGCTTGACCAGTTCTGGTACAGGGTGAATGTGAGGGTTTTCTGTGCCAACCGGTTGAACAGGGGCAGCAGCTGCTCGGCCAGACCGATGCCCAGAATAAGGGCCATTACAGATATAAGGAACGATTCGGCCCAGAACAACCGTACAATGTCCATGCGACGGGCACCGACGATTTTCATCACCGCCAGTTCCTTCATCCGGTCCATTGAATGCCCGATGGTAAGCATGATGTAGTTGAAACAGGCAATAAACAGGATAAATGCCGCTATCAGCGAAAGGAAGTACAGTACCTGAGCATTTCCCCTTCTTTCGTAGGAATACCGAATGTGTGACGAATCAAGGTAGATGTCTTTCAGGGGCTGCAGTTCCCAGGTGAATGAATATTCTCCATCTTTCAGCGACATGTATTCGGCCAGCGACTGCAGGGTTTTTCCATGGTATTTGTCGATAAGCGACCGGACCGATTGTTCAGCTGCCACCGGATCCGTACCTTCCTTCAGCAGGATGTACACGGAATTGGCCCCGAAAGCATCGTTCGACCGCGGGTATACCTGGCAATGGTTGAAATGGGTGAGGGCGGTGAAACGGATGGATGAATTTTCCGGCTGGTCATCTATTACTGCCGTTACCATGAACTGGTTGGGTGGTTGCTGAGGGAATTCCACTGCCTGTCCGATCATTTCCTCATAATTCCCGGCCATGCCGGAAAAGATCCGGTCGGCCTCCTTGCGGCACAGAATCACCGATTGCGGCTTTTCCAGGGCGGTTTCCAGGTTTCCCGCCAGCGGAATGTGTGTGAATATTTCCAGGAAATCGGGGTTCACAAAACCCAGGTTCAGCAGGAATTTTCTGCTGTCATGACTTACCCATACGTTGGTTCTTCTGAAAGAAGTAGCCTTTTCCACGACAGGCAGGTCCTGTTTAATACCCTCCGACAGTTCGTCGGGTTGATACGGGGAATAGTTTAATCCTTCGTCCCGGATGGAATATTTGTTCACGATCCGGTAGATCCTGCCGGTGTGCTCATGGTACCGGTTATAGCTCAGTTCATGCTGTACAAAAAGGAAAATAACGATGGCACAGGATATTCCGAATCCCAGACCCAGGACGTTGATCCCGGAAATCAGCCATCTTCTTAGCAGGTTGCGAAAAGAAAACTTCAGATGATGAAGGAACATGCCGGTGTTTTTTTCTGTTTAAGCAAGTCGCATGCCAGTATTCAATATGATTTGATAATCAATTCAATAAATATATCCTTATTTCATAACGTAAACCTTTCCGTATTAAAACCGGACAGTATCTGTAACGAAACCGGACAATTCGGTGACCGATCGCGCGAATTATTTTTTCCTCAGCAATCCGGCCAGGGTTTTGCCAAGTTCGTCGAGTTTTTCCAGGGGTTCGAGCAGCGAGGGGTTGTTCAGGCCAGATTCGCGTCCGCCTGCCACGCCGGCCTGCATGGGGTAGATCAGAATGAAACTGTTCGAACGGAAATGTTTGTTCAGATATTCCGGGATGGCGGCCATGCCGGGATGGTACGAAGGCTTGTTTCGGCGGCTCATCACAATGATCAGATTATCGTCCAGCCTGACGTTCCTGGAAAGGGTCATAAAATCGTGCCAGTCGTCGAAGTGGCTGAATTCGGCTTCAATGGGATGTTTGGCATGGATATTCCTGATGATATTGAGGGTGGAGGGCCTTCCGTAAAACAGAATCTTCGTTCCCGTATTCCGGGCGATGTTCCATATTTTGAGGATCCAGAACGGAAAACCCGGCTCTTTTTCGGCTTTGCGCGACATGATCACAAAATGCCGTTTGATGGTGGAGATGGGTTGGACCGGCTGGTATACCAGGGTGGTTACATTGCTTTTTTCCAGGATCCCCTCTGTGAGGTTTCCGAGGAAGGATTCGGAGATGCCTTTCGACACATGCAATCCAAGCACCAGGTCGGTGATATTGTGCTCCCTGATCACACCGGTAATGCCGTTCACAATGTTCAGGTCGTACCGCAAAATCTCCCTCAGGTAGATGTCGGCCGACGATGCAGTAACGGCCGCTTTCTTCAGCAATTCCCTGGCCTGTTCATCCATGTTGGTTTCCACGGGATGTTCCATGTTGGGAATGATATTCAGGGCATACAGTCCGGTGTGGTTCTTTTCCGAAAGGATCATAGCGCTGAGATGGATCAGTTCGTTCACCGTATCAGGGTTGCTCACGGGGATCAGGATCCGTTCATCGGGTTCCGCTTCCTCCATACCGGCACTTTTGTCCCTGACAATGTTCTGTGCCCCCTTTTGCGTTTCGAACGAGGCAATGGTGCAGGTGATCAGGATCATGATGATGGTTCCGTTCAGGATGCTTTCCCCCAGCAGGCGGATGGGCCCGCCATCTGCCGTATGGCCCAGGATCACGTTGTATCCCACCAGTACGGCAGCCAGAGTGGCTGCGGCACGTGCATTGCTGAGCCCGAAGATTAACCGTCGCTGGTCATGGGTGAACCGGAAGGCTTTCTGAGTGATCCAGGCGGGTATGTATTTACCCACTGTGGCAATGAAGGTGAGGATGAGGGCTACCACCAGGGTTTCGGGGTCGCTGATGAAGGCCCGGTAATCAATGAGCATACCCACCCCCAGCAGAAAAAAGGGGATGAAAATGGCGTGTCCCACGAACTCGATGCGGTTCATCAGGGGGGAGGTTCGCGGGATCAGCCGGTTGAGGGCCAGTCCGGCCAGGAAGGCTCCGATGATCCCTTCTATGCCTGCCAGCTGCGACATCACGGCTGCCAGAAATACCAGTACGAGCACGAAAATATACTGCAGAATATTGTCTTCGGTTTGCTTGAAAAACCACCGGGACAGGACGGGGAAAACCAGCATGACAACAGAGGCAAACAGCACAAAGGCAATGAGCAGTTTTACAATGAAATACCGTTCCATATCACCCGACGACATGCCCACAATAAGCGCCAGGACCAGCAGTACCAGGATATCGGTGATCAGGGTGCTCCCCACCGTAATGGTTACCGCCCGGTTTTTCACCAGGCCCAGTTTGCTTACCAGAGGATAGGTAATCAGGGTGTGGGAGGATATGAGGCTGGCCATCAGAACGGAAGTGGAAACGGAATAGTTCAGCACATAGATCCCCGTGACGGTTCCCAGGACCATGGGAACGAGGAATCCTGTTATTCCCAGGAAAGTGCTCTTTCCTGCATTCTTCCGGAACTGCCCCAGGTCAATCTCCAGGCCCGCCAGGAACATGATATAAAGCAAACCGGCTGTTCCTGACAGGATGATGCTGCTGTCGCGTGTGATCAGGTTGAATCCGTGCGGTCCGATCACCGCTCCGGCCACGATCAGTCCAAGCAGGGGAGGAATTTTCAGCCGGTTCAGGATGATGGGGGTGAAGAGAATGATCAGCAGAATGATCAGGAATTTCAATACCGGATCGGTTAGGGGAAGGGTGATATCGGGAGACGACAGCAGGATCATATCGTGGCTTGACCGTATAAAGATAAGAAACTGTTTTATTTCAGCGGCATGTTCCCGGGATCCCCCTGGGTAACGGCCTCCTCGGGGCCATGGTATGGGAAAAAGAGGGCAGGCTGAGGATTGCTCTCGACCGGTCCGATTTGTGGGACCTGCGGCCCATGAAGGGGCTGGAAGGTCCGGAATTCCGCTTCGGGTGGGTGGTACAGCAAGTATTGGACAGCAACTACCGGAAAGTGCAGGAACGGTTCGATGCTCCCTATGAACGGGAACCAGGCCCACGAAAATTCCCGGAGGAGCTCTGGAGTTTGAAACGGCAGGTCAGGGTAAGGTGAAGGAGGTAAGGCTTCACCTGCGAACCGCCCTGTGCGAAGTGTTGTGGGAATCGGGGGTACGGATGCAGTGCTTTGTACATGCCACCGAGCCGGCCGGATGGTTCCGTTTTGAGAACCTGTCAGATACACTGGTCCCCCTGCTGGAAATGCCCCGATACCATGCCGGTTTCGGTGGACGTGACGGGGAAGATGTCCCAGGCAGCAGCCTTCAGAGGCTGGGATATCCTCCTGCAGAACTGATCCATACCTGCCGGTCGGTGACCGCTACCCAGGAATGCTGGGGCGGGTTTGTTTACCGCGTGCATGTGGCCTGGGAAGAGCCTGAGCAGGGAACCCTGGAAGGGGCCTGGAGCATCGACGCCTCACTACCCGGCGACCCGCGTGAGCCCGATGCCGCTGCCGTGGTGGCTCCGGCTCTTGGACGGGGCTTTCAAGCCGACCTGGAAACCCACCATCGGTGGTGGCAGGAGTCCTGGGACCGGTCGTCCATATCCCTGCCCGATAAAATACCGGAGCGACAGTATTGGTGTCGGCCGGGATGGTGAACGGAAAAGTGCAGTGGGTGGAAGCGGAGCCGGAAAGGGGAGGAAAGTTGCGACTGGCCGATCCCTTTGGACGTGCCGGTTTTGCCTCTGCCCGTGAACCGGAACAGTGGAAATAAACAGACAGCCTGTCCTTGTGCTGGATATGCAGGCCGGGGAACCGGATTATTCGAAACGATTTTCCCTGTGTTTTGCCCCGATCTTTTCCGCCAGTTGATCCAGGGCATTGAAATCTTTCTCTTTCGGATGTCCTTTGACGACCACCGGATCGATCAGTTCTGTTTTCAGATGCGGGATCATTTCCGCAATTTTTTCAACCACGCTGGTACCCCATCCATAGGTAGCGATTACGGAAGCATACCTGGCCTTCGGCTTAAGGATATCTGCCAGGCGGGTGGCGTAGGTTACCATGGGATGCGGTTCTCCCAGCACCGTGGGCGTTCCGATCACGATGGTGGCCGCATCAACCAGGCTTATTGCCAGTTTTCCTATGTCTGTTACCGAAAGGTCGAACGGCTGGACATTCACCCCCTTCTTTTCCAGGGCATTCACCAGATGTTCCACCATCTTTTCCACGCTTCCGTGCATGGATATGTAAGGCAGTACGACCAGGTTCCCAGGTTCGTCGGAAATCCATTCTTTATAGGCCTGGATGATGAACTCCGGCTTATTGTACAACGGCCCGTGGCTTGGTGCAATGATCCGGATGTCGTATTCGTTCAGTTTGTCGAAATTTTTCCTGATCATCTTTCTGAAAGGCATCATAATCTCTGCATAATACCTTTTGGCGGCTTCGTATACCCGGCATTCGTCACTTACATACGTTTCAGAAGCAGCCAGATGGGAGCCGAAAAAATCGCAGGTGAAAAGTATTTTTTCTTCTTTCAGGTAGGTCAGCATGGTTTCCGGCCAGTGAACCCAGGGATAGTATATGAATTTCAATGATTTGTCGCCAAGCGAAAGTTCTTCACCGTCGGCCACGGGGAGGATTTTTTTTTCGGGTATCAGAAGATGATCAATAAGCAGCTCTTTTCCCTTCGGCGTGGTTATGACTTTCGCATCAGGGTATTTTTCCAGCACATGCGGGATGGATCCGGAATGATCCTGTTCGGCATGGTGTGAGATAATGAAATCGATTTTCTCCACCTCTTTTAACTGGTCGAGCAACTGGTAGGCCATGGAAGGATCTACCGTATCCAGCAAGACGGTCTTCTCACTTCCCCTGATCAGATAGGCGTTGTAGCTTGTCCCGTCGGGCAGGGGGATCAGTGAATCGAATAATCGCCTGTTCCAGTCAATAGCTCCCAGAAAAAATACCTTGTTGCTGATTTCTTTTGTTATCATGATATGATTTGTTTTATACCGGGAATTTTTCTGTAAAGATAGAAAAAACAGAGGGTAAGGGAAAGGCTGGTTACCGGTTTTTTCTGCAGCGCGTTTGCTATGCCGGTGGATGTTTCCGGCAGGTATATGATGAAAAAAGGAACGGTCCCGGTAGGTTGGCACAAATCCGGGGAACCGTTCCTTCTGGCAAAATAGCCGGTGAGGCAGGGTTTATCTTTTTAGGGTAATAATGGTGTACGAATACCTGGGAAAAGTATAGGCGGCATCATTTCTGGAGAAAGAGATCTGTTTGCTGACCGGAGCCACGTTGTTTTTGTGGTCCACCGGATTGTATTCGGTAAGTTCACAATCTCCGATCATCCAGATTTCCGCCCTGCCTTTGAAACGGAACCCTTTTACCTGGATTATGGCTTCCCGGGGTTCGTTGCTGAGGTTGGCCACATAGAGGGACAGAGAATCCCGGTTCTGGTTTATTTTTGCAGTCACATCCAGCAGGGAATCGTTGCTGCTGGTAGCTTTGACAACAATCGGCAACCAGTCTTCTGTCATTTTCGCATCGATATGGGCCGAAGGTTGGAACCAGATTTCACTGGAAGTGTAATGTACTCTTCCCTGATCCCACATGTAGTGCTGGCCATGTGGCTGGAATGTATTGGCACTGCCCAGCCAGGTGAAATGGTCGCCGTATCGCTGAAGGGTATTCCAGTTGTGCGCATGTGCCAGCCCCCGGTCCCAGTCACAACGGCTGCCGTTTTCTTCCATTGGGCACAGAGTGAGCTTGTAGCCCGGATAATCTCTGGCCAGTTCATTTTGCAGATCGATTCCCATGGAATGGGTGAACCCGGGATGGTCGGCGAAAAACAGCGCTCCGCTGTAATGGGGGTCCCATACCATTTTATCAGCCTGACCCTGTTCAATGAACCACCCGAACAGTTCGGAGGCCAGGGCATATTCTTCGGTTCCCCTGGCATATCTGGAAGGATTCGTTCCGATATTCAGAGAAGCTACAATGTGCATTTCCGGGTCGGCTTCCCAGGCAGCCCGGGCGAATTTCTTCATGCATTCGGCATATCCGCGGGTCAGATGCCTTTCGTTATCTACCTCAATGTATTTCAGGTTATAAGGTTCCGGATGTCCGTGTTCAGCACGCAATCTGCCCCATCGACTGTCAACCGGACCGTTCATGTATTCCACAAAATCTCTGATATCTTCATAGGTTTCGTCCATGCTTAATCCCACCATGGCTTTTGCCCCGATGGATTCAGCTACCTGGCATAGTTCCACCACCCCGAAACTGTGGGTGGCATAGGGATTAAACCCGCTGCGAAAGCATACCCTTCGTTCATCTACCGGGCCGATCATTTTTTTCCACCGGTACAGATAGGTATCGGCACCTACATCCACCATGGACCCATTGTAACGGATGGTTTTGATCCCCTGTTTCATTAACGCATCAGCAAATCCCTTCCTTACCGGGTATCCCCTGACCCTGCCCCAGTATCCCGGCTGAAGAAAGGCATAACCCAGTTCAATTTGCCCTTTTTCTTTCAGGGCTATGCCAAACCGTCCCGCTGTGGTTTCTCCCTTGGGAATGAGTTCGAATTCAACCTTTTCGAATGAGCCGTTCCCTTTCAGGTAATAGGGCTCTTCAGCCAGGATTTGCCCGTTTTCGTCCCGGAGTGAGAGGTACAGGGTGACGGGTTGATGCGCCCTGATCCGCAGGATCCCCTCGTAGGGTTTGCCCTTTTCGAAGTAAATGCCCTGCTTGTTCAGGCCGGCGTTGTACAGGCCGAATTCCCCGTTGCCTTCCTGCATACGGATAACCTGGTTCTGCCGCCCCATGTAGGCGTCTCCTCGCCTGAGCACATATTTCCCTTTTGCATTTCCCGAGGTTATTTTACTCCAGTACCGGCTGATCTGTTCATCGCCGTTGATGCGTTTTAACATGATTTTTCTCGTGGCTTCGGGGATGCTGTCAAAGAGCACGAAGCGGCTGTAAAAACGAAGGTCTCCGATCTGCAGGGGAGGCCTGACCATCGGGGGGCCTCCGTCGCGTGAAGGCCTTGGCTGAGCTGCCTGAACCACGGCATCGTATATGTCTTTCGAATTGAAATCGTATTTTTCACTCAGGTTGTTCCAGTTTACCCGGGTGTAAATGTTTGCCTGGGAAAGAAAATGCGGACGCCTGTTTTCATCCAGGATCACATATACCTTAACATAGTCTCCAAGAGGCAGACCCAGGAAATCAATGTCAATATTTTCTTCAAAAGCCTCGCCATGGATCAGTTGACTGAAGATCCCGCCGTTTGTTTGGTTATTGAGGTCTTCAATATTTGTACCGTTGAAACATTTGGTAACAGTGGCTATTTGTTTGGAGGCATCCACCCGGATCTGGATGGGTCCGGTGGTCTGAGCCATCAGCAAAGCCGATAAGCCGCAAGACAGGATAAAAAACAGCAGTTTTTTCATTTTTGCAGATTAGGGTTAATAATTGAGAACAATGATTTAGAATGAATCGGTTTCATAGGGTTGCACAGCATATTTGTCTCCTCAGGCCATCGTGGTAATGCTACCATACCGTGGGATCCGTGGGTAAAAAGCAAGCAGCCCCATGTATTGGATCTTAGTGTTTCTGCTGACTGGTTAAAATATCCGTTATCTTACATCCATTTCAAACAGTGTGATGCTCATGGGTTCAACAGTTACTGACGACCTGAAACGGATTTCCTTTTCCTGCACTTCAACCGGATTTTCCAGCTGATTCCGCCGCTGTTCACGGGTTGGCGGGATCAGGGTCCATACTCTGGCCCGGTTGCCTACCTCGGCTCCTTCAATACGGATATTCAGTTGTTGCATGGTTTCCATGGGACTGACAACCGAAAGGGTCAGTTTGGTTTTGTCTACGTTCAGGGCAGCAAAAACATCAGGCGGAGAAGTGGCCGATAGATCCTCAGGGGCTTCCTGTGCTTTGCCGGTCGGCCCGGCGGATAACAGGATAAAGAATAATAATCCGAATATAGCCAAAAAGTTATACTTAGATCCCGATGGGTTTTGTTTAGGTTTCATTACGATTTGTTTTTTGTTGTGATGGTTAACAGGATCAGTAAAAATTTCTTTAAAATACGAATTTATTCGGGTTTTCCAGGGTGCCTGGTTGCATTTAATTCCTGCCAGAACAGGTATAGATAAACGGCTTTAGTGAGTTAGCCAAAGCAAATTTTTGCACCCGTGCACCAAACCAAAGGAAAAGCCATCGGGAGGAATATCCCGATTTACCATCCTGCCAGCAGAAAGACTCCCCCTGCGAGGAGGCCTATTCCCATATTAATGGCTTTAACCTTCAAAAAATCCTTTCGTGATTCGGCCAGCAGGGGGAGAATGCCGTGGCCGTCCTGCACAATGGAATTGGCCAGTAATATACTGAAAGGCAACAATCCTTCGGAGAACAGCGTGACAAAAATAAGGTGGGGGCCCGATTCGGGGACCAGGCCTATCAGCACGGCAATGAGCAGTACCATGTACAGGTTGTTTTCAAGCAGGTGGGTGAGGGACAGGTTCGATTGAATCAGATACAGGGCCATAAAGGCTCCCCAGGTCCACAGGAACAGGCGCAGAAGGTGCTTTTTTACCACGTGGCGGTACAGGTGCTCTTTCAGAAAATGTTCCGGTACGGTAAGAAAAACGAAAAACAAAAAGCCCGCACCTACCAGAAAAGTGATTTTTTTCCAGTCCCAGCCGGGAGTTCCAACGGTTCCTGAAAGCAGCAGAAACAGAAATGCAAAAGTTCCCAGCAACAGAACGGTCCGTTCGAATGAGAGCTGCTTCAGCTGGGGTATGATGGAAGACCGGGAGAAGCAATGACATATGTCTTCTTCGTGCACCTCGAAACCGTGTGGCCCGGCCGAACCTTTTTCAGGAACGATCTGATGCACCAGCCAGCCGCTTCCCACGGCGATGACCAGAAGAACTCCCTGCAAAATCAATGCTTTTCCGGGGAACAGCGAGAACATGACAAATGCCTCATCCCCAGAGGTGGCGATCATAACGGTGACAAGTCCGGCAAATCCAACTAACCGGTGGGTATAGAGCGAAACCACCGTGAATGCTCCCAGGCATCCCGGAGTGATTCCCAGCAGGGCCGAGATCAGAATCTGCATGAAGGGCGACCGGTGAAGCTGCTCGGCCCACCTGTTCCGGCTCTGCAC
>DQWH01000162.1 GCA_011042635.1 Bacteroidota bacterium
CTCCCAGAATCTGGCCCAGGGTGGGTGGGCTGAGGCGGGCCTGGGCGAATTTCAGGGCCGTTTGCAGCACCTCGCTGTTCCGGGTGATGATGGCTCCGATGCGTGCCCCGCAGGCGCTGTACCTTTTCGATACGGAATCCACCACAATCACGTGCTGGTCCGTTCCCTGAAGGTTCAGGGCCGAGAAATGAGATTTTCCGTCGTAGCAGAATTCACGGTATACTTCATCCACGAACAGGTACAGGTCGTGCTTCAGCACAAGTTCCCTGAGTTGTTCCAGCTCTTCGCGGGAATACAGGTATCCGGTGGGATTGTTGGGATTGCAGATGAGAATGGCCCGGGTTTTCTGAGTGATCTTTTTCCCCAGTTCCTCCATGGGAGGCAGGGCGAACCTGTTCTCTATAGTGGCTGTTACCGGGACCACCTTCACTCCGGCAATGAGGGCGAAGCTGTTGTAATTGGCATAAAAGGGTTCGGGAACAATCACCTCGTTGCCGGGATCCAGAACCGAAAGCATGGAAAACAACAGAGCTTCCGACCCGCCGGTGGTGACCATCAGCTGGGTATAGTCGATATCGATCCCTACCGACCGGTAGTATCCGGCCAGTTTGCGGCGGTACGACTCGTTACCGGCAGAATGGCTGTATTCGATTACCTTCAGGTCGGTGTTCCGGATGGCCTCCATAGCCACTTCCGGGGTGGGAATGTCGGGTTGGCCGATGTTCAGGTGATACACCCTGCGGCCTTTTCTTTTCGCTTCCTCTGCAAAGGGAACCAGCTTCCTGATAGGGGAAGCCGGCATGAGTATTCCTTTTTCTGAAATGGTTGGCATGATTACTGACAATTATCTGAGTTGGCTATATTCCTTTCTTTTTGTATTCTTATTCCTAGGTGCCATTGTTTGCTCCCGCGGGCTGCCTGACAGAATACAAAGATACATTTATTTTCCCATGGAAACTATGTTAAAGAAAAGGCGGAACGGCTTCCTCAGTAACCACCGGTAATTTCCCATACGAAAGCACGAATGCCCACGTCCTGGTTTTCCTCATCCATCTTCTTTACATAATGCAGTACCTGGTCTACCAGGGGATCTTCCACCACGGTGAGCACGGCCCCGTTTTGTTCAGGCCAGGTGTGGGTGTTCATGTGGGGATCGCCTGTCACACTTCCTCTTCCGTAAATATCGGTCCACATGGTGAATCCTCTGATTTCCAGCTTATCGAGCATGTACTGCACTTTTTCAGTATGTGCGTGGTTATATACGATGAATATCGCTTTCATGGCGTGATTTTATTCATTTCTGTTGGTTGATTCTTCCATGAAGGAGAAGGTGAGTTTCCGTCTCCTCTTGTTTTCAATGCGCCTGATGAACAGGTGGTATACCACGGGCACCAGGATAAGGGTGACCATGGTGGAGAGCAGCAGTCCGCCGATCACCGAGATACCCATAGGGCTCCATATTTCCGATCCTTCCCCGGTGCTCAGGGCCAGTGGCAGCATCCCCAGAATGGTGGTCATCGAGGTCATCAGCACGGGGCGCAGTCTCGACCGGCCCGAGATGGCAATGGCTTCCGTGAGGTCATTTCCCCGGTCGCGCATCAGATTGATGTAATCGACCAGAACGATGGCATTTTTCACCACGATGCCCACCAGCATAACTCCTCCTACCATGGAAATGAGGTTCAGGGTGGTGTTGGTGATAAACAGGGCCAGCAGCACTCCCGAGAAAGCGAAAGGAATGGAGAACATGATGATAAATGGCATACGCAGCGATTCGAACTGGGAGGCCATGACCAGGTACACCAGTACCATACCGAGTATCAGGAGCATGGCCAGATCGACCATGGATTCCTGCATATCTTCCACGGCCCCTCCCACGGTGATCTGCACATCGGAGGGTACATCCACCCCGGCGATCTGTTCCTGGATGTTTCTGGTAAGAACATTCAGCGGAACTTTATAGGGAGTGATGCTCACCGTAATAATCCGCTGTTTGCGTTTGTGTTCGATATTGGGTGGAGACCAGCTCTCGATGATATCGGCCACTTCTTCCAGTCTGATTCCGTTCCCCTGGGCGTTGGTGATGATCATCGATTCCAGATCGGAGATTGCATTGCGGTGTTCCTCGTCGAACCTTACCACAATATCGTATTCATCACCTGTTTCACGGTATTTGGTCATATAGGGGCCTTCTACCCGGTTCCTGAGCTGGTTGGCCAGGTTGTAAGTGTTTATGCCGTAGCGGGCCATTTTTTCCCTGTCGGGGATGATCTTGAGCTGGGGTTTGATGGGATCGCGGCTGATCTCAATGTTCCGGGCCCCCTGTATGCCACTGAACCGGCGTGCCAGTGTATCGGCCAGTACCGATGTTACATCCAGGTCATATCCCATAATTTCCACCACCACATTGTTATCGGTACTGGCACCCATTCCTCCGTTGGGGGTAACCGTATAGGTTACAATTTCAGGAATGGTTTTCAGGTATGCGCGCAGGTCTTCGGCAATATCCCAAACAGAGCGGTCTCTTTCTTCGAGGTCTTTCAACCGCATGTTGTAGTTGATGATATTTGACCCCGACTGCATAAAAACGGCAAATATTCCTCCCCGGTCGTCCGATCCGGCCGAGGTGCTCATCAGGGCATATTCAGGGATATTTTTGTTTATATAGTTGTCGATCTGTCGGGCTATTCTGACGGTTTCATCTACCCGGAGCCCGGTTTGCAGTTCCACGGTGGCGGAGAGCTGCCCCTGGTCGGCTTCCGGAAGAAATTCGGTTCCCATAAGGAGGATCAATGCCAGGGAGCCGCCAAAGATGACCAGGGAGGTGATCAGCACCAGAGCTTTGTGCCGGAGTGCATACCGCAGGCTTGTCTCATAAAAATTGTCCAAGTGGTCGAGCCAGCGGAGCGCCGTATTGTCATGGGAAAATTTGCGGACAGTATTCTTTTTGGGTCTGAGTTTGAGTAATTTCGATGAAAGCATGGGGGTGAGCGTGATGGCCACGGCGGTTGACGTAACCACGGTGATGGAAACCACCCAGCCGAGTTGTTTGAACAGTTCGCCGGTCATTCCGCTTACCAGAGTGAGTGGCAGGAATACGGCCACCACGGTAAGGGTGGTGACGATTACGGCCAGCCACACTTCATTGGTGGCGTAAATGGCCGCCTCCCGGGGCCGGCTGCCCCTTTCGATGTGTTTGGTGATATTTTCCAGTACCACAATGGCATCGTCTACCACCATCCCGATGGCAATGGACAGGGAGGAAAGGGAAATGATGTTGATGGTATTCCCGGTAAGGTAAAGGTAAATAAAGGCAACGATGAGCGAAATGGGAATGGTGATGACCACGATGAAAGTTGCCCTCCATCTTCCCAGAAAGAACAGGACAACCATCACCACGAAAAACAGGGCGAACAGGAGCGTTTGCGACAGGTTATTGATCGAGCCTGTGATAAAATCGGATGTATCGAAAATCGGCTCGATATGGATGTCGGGCGGCAGGGTCCGGGCCAGTTGGGGGAGCTGTTTGTTCACTTTACGGGCAATTTTTACCGTATTGGCTCCCGATTGTTTCTGTATGATCAACCTGACCCCTTTCTTTCCATTGATCCTTTCATCAATGGTCATATCGCGCAGGGTATCCTGCACGGTGGCGATATCTCTCAGATAAACGGGTTTGCCGTTGATATTGGCCAGCACGATTTCTTTGACCTGATCGCTTTCGGTGAATTCCCCTTCCACACGCAGGGGATAATCCAGCATGCCCATTTCGATATGGCCGGCCGGCATATTCAAATTCTCGGCATTGAGTACCGCGGCTACCTGTTCAATGGTGAGATGATAGGCTTCCATTTTCCGGGGGTTGATGGTAACCTGCACCTCACGGGCCGGCGCCCCGAAGGTTCCGATAGCCCCGATCCCTTCGATCCGGTTCAGGGGATTGATGATCTTTTCCTCGAGGATCTTCTCGAGGGCGGCATAGCTCTCATCGGCGGTAACGGCAAATACCATAATGGGCATGAGACTGCTGCTGAACTTGAAGATGGAAGGGTCTTCCACTTCTTCGGGCAGGGCCTGTTCGGCCAGGCTGAGGGCTTCCCTGATCTCATTGGCCGCCTCGTCCATATTGGTTCCCCATTCGAATTCACAGGATACGATAGAAATATTGTCGCGGGAAACCGAGCTAATCTCTTTCAGGTTACTGACCGTGTTCAGGTTATCTTCTATTACCCGGGTTACGTTCGTTTCAATGTCTTCCGCACCGGCTCCGCTGTAAACCGTATACACCGAAATAGCCGGGAATTCCAGTTCGGGATAGAAGTCGATAGGCAGGCGTGCAAGGGAGTAAATACCCAGTACCACCAGCCCGATAAAGATCATCAGGGTAGTAATGGGCCTCTGAACAGATTGCTTGTATATACTCATGTTGTTTTTTCTTAAACGGGAATCAGGATACTTGGCTTTCTTTTTATTCTTGAATGATCTCAACGGGTGTTTGGTCTTCCAGGCGTTTCTGTCCGGCCACGATCAGTTGTTCGCCCCCTTTCAGCTCGGAGGAAATGATCTCCAGCTGATCGTCAAAACGGCGTCCGAGCTGAACAGTAATCTTTTTTGCTTTTCCACCGTCGTTAATAAAGATGTAACGTTCGTTCGTTCCGGTCTGCTGCAGTACGGCTATGGCAGGGGCCACAAGGGTTCTGCTTTCGCCCAGCCTGAGGCTTGCCCTGGCGAACATGCCCGGCCGGATCTTTTTCCCCGGGTTCGGGAGGTGGATCTCCACCTGGAAGGTACGGGTCATTGGATCGACGGTAGGATAGATCCGGTATACTTTTCCTTCAAATACTTCTTCCGGGAAGACATCGGTTCTCAATTCAGCTGTCAGGCCTGGTTCGATAACGGGAACATATTTCTCTGGAAGGTGGATATACACTTTCAGCCGGTCGATCTGCATGAGGGTGAACAGGGCTGCTTTTCCTGCGGCGGTATTGGGAGTAGGGGAAAACAGTTCTCCCTCATTGTAGTACCGGCCGGTGACCAGTCCGTTGTAAGGAGCCCTGAGGATGGTATTCTTTTCCAGGTTCCTGATCAGGACTTCTTGTATTTCCACCCCCGACTTCTGCTGGTCATACGCCTGTTGTGTGATGGATCCGTACCTCAGCAGGGTATCCATGCGGGCCAGGTCCTTTTTCATGGTTTCGTACTGTACCCGTGCCTGGCTCAGCTGGGTGGGATCCATTTCGGCCAGTACCTGACCGGCCGATACCCTGTCGTTCACATCGACATGAATGCGCATGATCCTGCCCGACAGGCTGGGGGCAAGATGGGTTTCTTCGAATGCATTGATTTCGGCCGTGACTTCTTCGGTGCGGGCCATATTTTTGTATTCTATGGTCATTACCCTGACCGGTTCGGGTGTTCCGGTTTCCGAATCCGGAGCTGTTTCCTGAGGTCTGGTACAGGAAAAAAGCATGAACAGACCGGCCAGGCCCGGGAGTGTGAATTGGTAATATTTCGGTTTCATGTGTATAAGATTTTCTTAGTTTGTTAACAACATTTCAAGTTCAAGACTGGCATTCAGCACCTCCAGCGTGGCATTCAGAAGTTCCGATTCTGATTGCAGATAGTCGTTGTTTGCCTGTACCATATCGAATACCGAAGCCATACCCTGCTCAAATTTGCGGCGGGTGCTTTCCAGCACTCTTTCCGATACCTCTACGTTTTTTTGCTGGTTTTCATACTTTTCCAGAGCCGTATGGAGATAGTTCCGGTATTGCCTTTCGGTTATGGAAAGTTGTTCGCCAATCATATCTCTGGTATTGACGGCCTTCTCCAGTTCGATCTTTGCCTGTTTGACTTTCTGGTACCGTCCTCCGCTGCTGAACAAGGGTACGTTCAGCTGCAACCCGATGATGGAGGAAGGAAACCAGCGGTCGATAGCAATTTCGTTGCCCATTCCCTGGCGGGTATAAGAGTAAAATCCCGAGAGGGTGGGAAGAAAATTGGCTTTTTCCATGAGAAGATTTTTTTCGGCCATTTCCACCTGGGTTTTCATTATCTGGTAGTCGATATGTTTTTCGGGGATAAATTCTTTCTCCTGCAGGGAACCGGCCAGGTATCTGTCCAGCGTTTCATCGAGGGTGCTGGTCAGGGTAATTTCGGTTTCGGGATCCAGTCCGAGCTGGAAACGCAAAAGGTTGTAATTCAGCTTGATGTTCAGCTCGGTGGAACGAACGGTATTGTCGAGCATGGATACCGAGACGTCGATCTTGTCTACATCGGTCTTTTCCCGCATACCTACCTGCTGAAGCTTACGGGTTTGCCTGAGGGTTTCCAGCAGGTTCTCCCGGTTTTCGCGAATGATCTCGAGGGATTTTTCAGAAACCAGGATGAGGAAATAGTTGCTCATGACCGATTTTTTCACTTCCCGTTCTGTTTGTTCCAGTCCCTGCTTCGACAGCTCTTCCATCAGCCGCGTGGTTTGCAACCCTACCAGGTAAGGGGCGCTGAAAATCAGCTGGGTGGCATTGAAACCGTAATTGGCATTGTACTTGGTTCCGAACTGGACGGGAATGTATTCTCCGGCCGGTCCCCCGAATATTTCGGCAGGGATGAGCTGGGTCATCAGCTTCAGGTTATCGTTCAGGGCAGCCGAGCCGGCAACCTGGGGCAATCCGTTGGCCAGGGTTTCCAGGTAACTTCGCCTGGCTATCTGGACGTCGTACCGTGCGTTGATCAGATTCCGGTTGTTTTCGCCGGCCACCTGTACCGCTTCATCCAGGCTCAGCTTCATGACCGCTGTGCTGTCGGCTGCTCCGGCAGACAGCACCATGAGGAAACTATAGAGACCTGCAAACAATCGGTACATGTATTTACTCCTATGATTCTCCATACATTCTGTTTTATTCATTTGGCTTCATTCGTGTAATTAAAACTCAAGTATGACTGACGAACGGCATTCATCCAGGAGTTGAATGCCTTTTTCAGTGGAAATTCCACGGATATAAGTCAGGAAGATGTTATTGAATATTTCCCGGTGGCTGTATTGTTCCAGGGCCGGATCGGTTTCGTGCCCGAATGCCTTATCGATCAGCAGGTGCAGAAACTGGTTTACGATATCCATGTCGAGGTCGGTTCTGAACAGTCCCTGTTTCATGCCGTTATCCAGGAATTTCCGGGTAAGCGAATAATCGCGTATATCTTTGTCTTCCGAAATGATCCTGAATACCCTGGTATGGTATTTTTTCAGATCATGGGTGAACTGGGGGTTCACCTCGCGCATCTGGGTAGCTTGATGGGTGGCAAGCTGGAAAATGGTGTGGATCACATTTTCCGAATTTTGTACCAGGTGTTCGGTCTCTTTTTTCTTTTCACTGGCAAAATGCCGTATGGCCTGATAAATCAGATCGTCCTTGTCACGGAACAATTCATAAATGGTTCGTTTGGATATACCCAGCTCATCCGATATCCTGTCCATGGTAATGGCCCTGATGCCATACTTCATGAACAGCTTCATGGAGGTTTCCAGGATATAATTTCGTTTATCCATGGTCAGGATTTTAGGAAGCAACAAAAATCAAAAAACTATTCCAGTTTGCAAAGTTTTTTATGTTAATATTTTGTAAATATTATTAAAGCTGCGGCAGGCGGGTATTTTGCATGCTTTGAAACAACTGAAATAGAGAGAATCTTGCCTGCCGGGAAGGTACAAAAGCAGAGATTTCTTAATTTTGCAGCTTATTCATGTTTTATAGAAGAATAAATACCTATGGAGATCCCCCCGAAATATGATCCTTCAAAAACGGAAGAGAAGTGGTACCGGTACTGGATGAAACAGGGTTTTTTCCATTCCGAACCCGATGAACGTGAGCCGTATACCATTGTTATACCCCCTCCCAATGTTACGGGTGTACTGCATATGGGGCATATGCTGAATAATACGATTCAGGATATTCTGGTGCGCCGGGCCCGGATGCTGGGATACAATACGCTGTGGGTACCCGGTACCGATCATGCCAGTATAGCCACGGAAGCCAGGGTGGTTGGAATGCTGCGGGAGAAAGGCATCAGGAAGTCGGACCTGACCCGGGAGGAGTTCCTGAACTATGCCTGGGAATGGAAGGAAAAACACGGGGGGATTATTCTGGAGCAGCTGAAAAAACTGGGAGCCTCGTGTGACTGGGATCGCACGCGGTTCACCATGGACCCAGATATGTCGGAAAGTGTGATCAGGGTGTTTGTATACCTGTACAGGAAAGGATACATATACCGGGGATGGAGAATGGTGAACTGGGATCCTCAGGCCAAAACGGCCATTTCCGATGAGGAAGTGGTGTACCGGGAATTGCAGTCGAAGCTGTACTACGTGAAATACAAAGTGGAAGGATCGGACGAATGGCTTACCGTGGCCACCACGCGGCCTGAAACCATTCTAGGGGATACGGCCGTGTGTGTTCATCCGGATGATGAAAGGTATACCCACCTGGTCGGCAGGAAAGTGGTTGTGCCTATGGTGAACCGCCGGGTCCCCGTGATCGCCGATCATTATGTTGATCCCGGATTCGGAACGGGAGCTCTGAAGGTAACCCCGGCCCACGATGAGAACGACTACGAGATCGGGTTGAGGCATCAGCTGGAAGTGATCGATATATTCAACGACGACGGTACCCTGAGCACGCAGGCTACCCTGTTTGTAGGGGAAGACCGGTTCGCTGCCCGTGAACTGGCGGAAGAACAGCTTCGGAAGGAAGGGGTGCTGGAGAAGGTGGAGGATTATGTGAATAAAGTGGGTTTTTCGGAAAGGACCGACGTGCCCATTGAACCCCGTCTTTCGCAGCAGTGGTTCCTCCGTATGAAGGAACTGGCACAGCCCGCCCTGGAGCATGTGATGAACAACCATATCAGGCTGCACCCGGCCAAATTCAAGAATGTGTACAGGCACTGGATGGAAAATGTGCGCGACTGGTGCATATCCCGCCAGTTATGGTGGGGGCACCGCATTCCTGCCTGGTACTACAGGGTCCCCGGTGAAAATGATCAACGGATTGTGGTGGCCGCTGATGCTGCCGAAGCACTGGAACTGGCCAGGAAGGAGTCGGCAAACCCGTCGCTGGAGCCGGCCGACCTGCACCAGGATGAAGATGTGCTCGACACATGGTTTTCCTCCTGGCTGTGGCCGATATCGGTTTTTGACGGGGTCAGGAACCCCGACAACCCCGATTTTAAATACTACTATCCTACCAACGACCTGGTAACCGCTCCCGAGATCTTGTTTTTCTGGGTAGCCCGAATGATTATTGCCGGCTACGAATTTGCAGGGGAAAAACCTTTCCATCATGTGTACCTTACGGGAATTGTACGCGACAAGCTGGGCCGGAAAATGTCAAAATCGCTTGGCAATTCTCCCGAACCCCTGGAGCTTATAAAAAAATACGGAGCCGACGGTGTACGGGTGGGTATGCTGCTGTGTTCGCCGGCAGGCAATGATCTGCTCTTTGATGAAAGTTTGACAGAACAGGGCAGGAACTTCGGGAACAAGATATGGAACGCCTTCAGGCTGGTAAAGAGCTGGAAGGTAGACCGGAAGAGGGAGCAGCCCGAATATTCCCGTCAGGCGGCGGAATGGTTCGAATCGAGAATACAGCAGTCAATTCACCTGCTGAACCGGCAGTTTGCGGGTTACAAGCTGTCGGAAGCCCTGATGAACCTGTACCGGTTGTTCTGGGATGAGTTTTCTTCCTGGTATCTGGAGATAGTCAAGCCCGGTTTTCAGGAACCTGTGGACGGGGTGACCATGGATAAGACCCTGGACTTCCTGGAACAACTGATCATTCTGTTGCATCCTTTTATGCCCTTCATTACCGAAGAAATCTGGCAGCGGCTGCGTGAAAGAAAGCAAGGGGAAAGCGTGATGGCGGCCCCCCTGCCCAGGGCAAGAAAGTACGATGCAGAACTGGTGGAACGTGTGGAAAAGGCCAAGCAAACCATTACCACTATCCGTTCTATCAGGAAACAGCAGAACATTCCCCAGAAAAAATCACTGGAATTGCTGGTACGCCAGGTAGAATCGGAATACGATAACCGTTTCGGGGAAGTGCTGAAAAAACTGGGTAATTTGTCCGATATCCGATTCATTGATAAGAAACCGGAAAAAGCCCTTTCGTTCATGGTGAAAACCACCGAATTCTATATACCGGTGGGTGATGATATCGATCTGGATGCGGAGAGGAAGAAGGTGGAAAACGAACTTGAGTATACGCGGGGTTTTCTCGATTCGGTGATGAAAAAGTTGAACAACAGGAAATTTATGGAAAATGCTCCCGAAAGGGTCGTGCGGGCCGAACTCAATAAAAAAGCGGATGCGGAAGCCCGTATCCGGGCCCTGGAAGAAAAACTGGCCGGCCTGTAGAACGAAAGGCTTCTTCACGGTATCCACCTGTTATTAAACATCATGTTCTGGGAAATACCCGGATATTCCACAAGGACATTCTGTGTATTTTTGATGTCCCAACCAACCATATCCGGCTATGCGCGAAGAAGAAATTCTGATGAATCCCAACCCGCTGGTTGCTTACCTGAAAAAACCTGCTTCTGAGTTTACCCGACACGACCTGGTTCAGTTTGCCGAAGAAAATGGCATTGAAATGGTCAATTTCAGGTATGTGGCCGAAGACGGAAAACTAAAAACCCTGAATTTTATTATTAACAGCCGGGCGTATTTGGATACGATCCTGGCGGCAGGTGAACGGGTGGACGGGTCCAGCCTGTTTTCCTTCATTGAGCCCGGAGCCAGTGACCTTTATGTTGTTCCACGTTACCGGACTGCCTTTGTCAATCCTTTTTCCGATATTCCCAGCCTGGAGATCATGGCTTCTTTTTACACCCGTGAAGGAACTCCGCTGGCCAGTTCGCCTGACAATGTTTTACGGAAAGCCGCGAGGCATTTCACTGAAAAAACAGGATACCGTTTCAAGGCGCTGGGAGAGCTTGAGTACTATGTAAACAGTCAGCATGATCCCCGGTATCCTCTGATCGATCAGAAGGGATATCACCAGTCGAAGCCCTTTGCAAAATTCGAGGACCTCAGGCTGGAAGCCCTCAGGCTGACGGCCATGGCCGGAGGGCGGATCAAGTACGGGCACTCTGAAGTAGGAAGTTTTTCAACCGAAACAGAAGATTTTGAACAGCATGAGATCGAATTTCTTCCGGTGGATGTTGAAGATGCTGCCGATCAGATGCATATTGCCCGCTGGATCCTCAGGATGCTCAGTTACCGGCACGGGGTGGAGGTGAGCTTTGCTCCCAAGATTACGGTAGGGAAGGCCGGAAGCGGTATGCACATTCACATGCTGCTCGAAAAGAACGGGAAGAATGTGATGACCGACGGGGTTCGACTGAGTGATACGGCCCGGAAAATGATTGCGGGTATCCTGGATCTTGCCGGTGCGCTGACGGCTTTCGGCAATACCATTCCCACTTCTTATCTGAGGCTGGTACCCCACCAGGAAGCCCCTACCAGCATATGCTGGGGCGACCGTAACCGTTCGGTACTGGTGCGCGTTCCTCTGGGATGGACGGGAACCGCCAATATGGTGGAAGATGCCAACCCGGGCATGAAAAACGATAAATTTCTGACCGAAGACAAGCAAACCATTGAATTCAGGGCTCCCGACGGATCGGCCGATATTTATTCCCTGCTGGCCGGTCTGGTAGTTGCCGCCCGTCACGGACTGGAGATGGACCATGCCCTGGAGCTGGCCCGCCGCTTGTATGTGGATGTAAACATTTTCGACGAAAAGCACAAAAGCAAAGCCGAGAAACTGGAACATCTGCCCGCTTCCTGCTGGGAATCGGCCATGAACCTGGAGAAGAAGAGGGCTGTGTTCGAAAAAGACGGGGTGTTCCCTGCTTCGTTGATCGATCATGTGATCAAAAAGCTCCGATCATACCAGGATGAAAACCTGAGTGAGCGCTTGTGCGGGAAAGAAGAGGAAATCCACAGGCTGGTGCTAAAATACATCCATTATCATTAGGAAGGGGTCAGGGAGCCAGCCGGGCC